>DASWQB010000505.1:0-6520 GCA_036398335.1 Afipia sp.
AGGACAACCCTGGGAACGCGATCCCGCGGTTGCCGCCAGGGCAGGGGACGACGAAAAGAAAAATTTCATCCCTCGCCAATCTGACCTAAAACAAAACGATGCTTCCTGAACCCCTGCCATCCGCGCGTGATCTCCTGGCCTTCTACATCGAGGCCGGAGTCGATTGCGCGTTGTCCGAAGTCCCGGTGAACCGGCTGTCGGAGGTTGCTGCTGAAGAGCGCCCGGCCGAACGCACCGCTCCGCGCGCGCCGCTGCAACGCGCGGCGCCGATGCCGGCTCCCCGCGCCGAGATCGCGCCCCTGCCCGATGCCGCAATCGAATCCGCACGCGCGCTGGCGCCCAAAGCCGCTTCGCTGGATGAACTGCGCTCGTTGCTGGAGGCGTTCGATGGCTGCGCGCTGAAAACAACCGCCACGAAACTGGTGTTCGCCGACGGCAACCCGAAAGCGCGGATCATGTTCGTCGGCGAGGCGCCGGGCCGCGACGAGGACATTCAAGGCCTGCCTTTCGTCGGACGCTCGGGCAAGCTGCTCGACCTGATGCTCGCCGCCATCGGTCTTGACCGCACCAGCGTCTATATCGCCAACATCGTGCCGTGGCGTCCGCCCGGCAACCGCGATCCCTCTCCGCAAGAGACGCAGATGTGCCTGCCCTTCATCAAGCGGCAGATCGAACTGGTCGACCCCGACGTTCTGGTATGCCTCGGCAAGCCGTCATCGCAGGCGGTGCTGGAATTGAAGGACGGCATCATGAAAACGCGCGGCCGCTGGCACAGCTACGACACCGGCAAACGCAAGATCCGCGCGATGGCGACATTTCATCCGGCTTTTCTGTTGCGGCAGCCGGCTTCCAAGCGCCTCGCCTGGCAGGATATGCGCGCCGCGAAAAAGGCGCTGGACGAAGCCAGCGCCTGAAACTCCTTCGCCGCTACAGTCGGTCCCGGCGCTGCTGAATCAGACCTGTCGTCCATTTTTTTGTTTGGGCATTATCTTTTCCGAAAACCGGTTCCCGCTTTTCGGGATCATGCCTAGCGAACGTTCACCGTGATCTTGACGTCCACATTGCCCCTGATCGCATTCGAATAGGGACACAACGCGTGGCCGCGCTTGACGAAAGCATCCGCCGTCGCCTGATCGACGCCCGCGATGGTGACATCGAGCGCGGCCGAGAGCACGAACACGTCCTGCTCGTTGCGGCTGATGCCGATCTCGGCGGTCACCGCGACATCCTCATCCGCGAATTTGTGCCCGGCCTCGCGCGCGGCGCGCAGCACCGCATTCTCGAAACAGGCCGAGTATCCACCGGCGAATAATTGTTCGGGATTGGTCGCGCCGCCGGGACCGCCGAGACTTTTCGGCAGCGCCAGATTCAAATCGAGCAATCCGTCGTCGCTGCGGATGTGACCGTGACGGCCGCCGGTGGCGGTGGCGCGGGCGACATAGAGAGGTGCCATGATGAAGTCTCCCAAAGACAACGATTAAATAGTGTCAGGCTGGAATTGCCAAGCCGCGCAGGCTTTCGACATCGCGGTGCGGCGGCGCGCCGAACATGCGGGCATATTCGCGGCTGAACTGCGAGGCGCTTTCATAGCCGACCTGATAGGCGGCCGTGGTCGCGGTGACAGAGTCTGTCAGCATGAGTCGCCGGGCTTCGAGAAGCCGCAACTGCTTTTGATATTGCAGCGGCGTCATCGACGTCAGCATCTTGAAATGCTGATGAAAGGATGACGGGCTCATCCGCGCGGCCGCAGCGAGTTGTTCGCTGCGGATCGGGCGTGAAAAATAATCCCGCAGAAGATGGATCGCCTTGCTCAGGCGCTCGGTGTGACTGTCGATGATCGAGTGCTTGCAGATTTCCGTACCATTCGATCCGGTCAGCAGCCAGAAATAGATTTCACGCAACACCGAAGGCGCGAGCACGGCAATCGCCTGCGGCGTGTCCGGCAGATTGATCAGCCGCAGCACGCTGTCGGCAAGCGGGCCCTGCATGTCCTGGACGAAAACGGCGGGACCGTGACTGGCGTTCGGTTTGGGCGGATTGTCGAGCTGATCCAGCACCTCGCGCATCAGCCGCGTGTCGAATTCGAGAATGATGCCGAGGAACGGCTCCTTGTCGCTGGCCCGCGTCACGTTTCCGACGAGCGGCATCTCGACATTGACGACCAGCGCCTGCATTTCGTCGTAGTTCAGCGTCTCCTCGCCGAGCATCACTTGCTTGGCGCCCTGCGCCACCACGCATAAAGCCGGCCTGTAAAGCACATGACGCGGGATCGTATCGGTGCGCGAGCGCGTCAGCGTCACCCCTTCGATCCCGGTGGGGAAGAAGCCGTCGCCATCGCTCACGGCGTCTATCCTGCGGGCAATGGCTTCTTTCAGGGCTGACGACATGGCCTTCTCCATTCCAACGTCACCCATTTAGGAAGCTGGCGCTAGGTCCGCAAATCCAATTTGGAGGATCAGGCAAGAAACTCGTCGGTTGCGGCATTCCGTGCAACACGCTCCGAGCCTAGGTTCTGCGCGTTATGAAAATTCAGGAGGCGGCCATGACCGCGGAAAACAATACGAATTCAAAGACTAAAATTGCTCTCGTGACGGGCGCCAGCCGCGGTCTCGGGCGAAACACCGCTCTCGCCCTTGCCCGCAAGGGCGTTGATGTCGTCCTCACCTACCATTCGAATAAGGCAGAGGCCGACGCGACGGTGTCGGCGATCAAGGCGCTCGGCCGCAGCGCCGCCGCGCTCCAGCTCGACACCGGCGCAGTCAAATCCTTCGACACATTCGCCTCCAGCCTGAAGGCGACTCTGAAGGACAATTGGGGCGCATCGAGCTTCAACTATCTCGTCAACAATGCCGGCATCGGCATCGGCAAGCCGTTCGCGGAAACGACCGAGGCGGATTTCGACACCCTGATGAACATTCATTTCAAGGGGGTCTACTTCCTCACGCAGAAGCTGCTGCCGCTGATCGCCGATGGCGGGCGCATCGTCAATCTGTCCAGCGGCCTCGCCCGTTTCAGCTTCCCCGGCTATTCGGCCTATGCGTCGATGAAAGGCGCGATCGAGGTGCTGTCGCGTTATCTCGCCAAGGAGCTCGGGCCGCGCGGCATCGCGGTGAATACGGTTGCGCCGGGCGCCATTGAGACCGATTTCGGCGGCGGTGTTGTCCGAGACAATGCCGATGCAAATCGCATGATTGCAAGCGGCACAGCATTGGGGCGCGTCGGACTGCCGGACGATATCGGGCCGATGATCGCGTCGCTGTTGTCGGAAGACAATCGCTGGATCAATGGCCAGCGCATCGAGGTGTCGGGCGGCGCGATGTTGTAACGCCGCAGGCAAAATCTCACACCGCCGGGCAATCCGGCGGCGTTTATTTTGCCGCGCCGGGACGCACGATAGCCCAGCCGATGCGGAACGGCTCCTGACGCCCGGAGAAGCTGCGATCGAACGTGCGCGGCACCTCGGGCACGAGACCGGGGAAACGCTGCGCGATGCCGGGAGGCGGCGCCCCTGCGGTGTCGGTGGCGCGCCATACCACGAGGCCGCCGGTCTGCATGAAGCTGGCCAAAGTCAGCCACGGCGTCTGGTGTGGCGCAAAATCGTAAAACACCCGCGGGCGCGACGGCACACCATAGCCGACCAAAGCCGCGAGCTGCGGATCACCCGCCACCGCCTGCAACGTGCGGCCCGTCCGTTTTTGGTAATTGTCGCCGAAGAATTTCGTCATTTCGGACGCCGGAAGCAGCGTCTTCACCTCGGCGCCGCTCGTCCATGGCTGCACGAAGACCCCGCCCAGCGCCAGCGCGATGGGTGCAAGCACCAGCAGCAGCCACACCATGCGCAGCACTTCCTGGCGCCGCAGGAAAATCAGATCGCCTGCCGCGACCACCACGGCAAGTCCTGCCAGCAGCAATGCCGCGGTCTGCCCGGCCACCACGTCGTCGAGATCGTAAAGCGCCGCGATGAGGCTCAGCAGCAAAGGCGGCGCCAGCGCCAGCGCGTAGACGAAATTGCGCGCGAACGGATCGAGCGGCGGACGATAGATCACCGGCGCCTGCTCGGGATTGCGATTGAAGCGCCGCAGATTGACGATCACCAGCAGCAGGATGCCGGACAGCGCCAGCACCATCCAGCCGAGCAGATCGCCCCAATGCTTCAGCTTGCCGAGCGGATCGTACAGCGAAGGCTTTGGCAGCGTCACGCCACTGCGTGTCAGCCAAAGCAGATAAGGCACCGTGATGACGAACACGACCAGCGTACAGAACAGCGGATCGAGCGAGGCCAGCGCGTGGCGGCCGCGCCGCGTCGCCAGCGCAAACATGATGAGGATCGCAACCAGAAGCAGCGCCGATTGCAGGGTCAGGCAGAGCAGTCCGATCTCGATCGACAGCAGAAACCACGCCGTGCGCTTGCCCTCGCCCATCACGCGCCAGGCATGCAGGACCGAAAGCGCCCAGAGCGGGCGCGCCAGAACGAGCGGGCCGAATTCGCCGGCGGGGTATGTGAATGCCGTGATGGTAAGGGTGAGAAGCGCAGCGATGATGGCCTGCTGCTTGCCGACGATAGCGCGCGCCAGCGTGAACACCGCCCACATTGTAACGACGAAACAAAGCTGCGCCAGCAGATAAACGCCGAACATGTGACCGCCGGCAAGACGGAAGGCGATATCCGCGAGCCAGAACGCCAGCGGCGGTCCCATCACGGTGCCGACCTGATATTCACGGCCGAAAGCGAGCATTGCAGCCAGATCACCGGGCGGGCTGGTATAAAGCAGTGTCGGCAGCAAGAACCAGAGCGCAGCCAGCGGCAGCACCGCTACCCAGAAAATCAGCCGTGGCCGGGCGCGCAGCAATTCGACGATCAGGGACGTGAAATGCATATCGCGGCGAAACCGGCTGGCGCAGCTTCCGCAGGATAACGGAAACGCGGAGGAAAATGTCGCTCGTGGCGTGGATTTGATATTCGCGCCCCGCGCCGACGCCGATACCGGGCGCGAATGTCAGAACCAGACCACCCGCGTTTGATAAAGGGCGAAAGCCGATCAGGCAACTCGCGCGGCAGCATCGGGCGGAATTTCGCTCATGGCCGCGGTATCTTGAAGGCCCATCACAATCTGCCCGGGCCTTCGCAGATCAACGCCGGTGCCGTGCTTGATATGGGCGGCGGTCACCGGTGCGAAGAACTTGCGGTGATGCACGGTTGGACCGAGCCGGTCGAGCGCCTCCAGATGCACAGGCACCGAATAGCCCATATGGGAATCGAAGCCGTAACCCGGGTGATGCTGCGCGAGTTTGCACATCAGGCGGTCGCGCGACACTTTTGCGACGATCGACGCCGCGGCGATCGACAGCAGAATGCCGTCGCCGCCGATCACCGGCTCACAGCCGCAGCTCACGTCGATCCTGTCGCGGCCATCGACGAACACATGTTTCGGCTTTTCCGGCAGCGCGTGCACTGCCCGCGCCAGCGCCCACAGCGAGGCGCGCAGGATATTGTCGCGATCGATCCGCCATGGCGGCGCGGCGGCGACGGCAACAAGAGCCGTGGCGCAAATCTGTTCGAACAATTCCTCGCGGCGCTCCCGCGACAGCTTTTTCGAATCGTCGATGCCTTTGGGAATGCGCGCGGGGTCGAGGATCACCGCCGCTGCCACCACCGGACCCGCCAGAGGTCCGCGTCCCGCCTCGTCGCAGCCCGCGACCGGCCACACGCCGCGCTTTATCAGCACGCGCTCACGCCGGAAGCTCGGCGGCGCAACCGCGATCACCCGCCCGCGAGCGGACTCGCTCTTTATCCCGGATGTCTTCTTTGCTTTGGAAATGGCTGGGCTCTTCGCTCGACTCATGCGGGAAGACTGCAGGCAGGCACCCAACCTCGCAAGCCGAAACCAGACACAGTACCCGTTATTCAATCCGGAAGATGAACCAGCCTGTCGTCTCCTACCTCGATGCCGGGAGCGACGACGACTTCCCACGGATGGCCGTCTGGATCGGTTAAATATCCGGAATACCCGCCATATTCGGTTTTTTGCGCCGGCTTGAGCAGGACTGCCCCCTTCGCCACGGCGAAAGCCAGAACGGCGTCGACTTCGTTGTTATTCCGGCAATTCCACGCGAAGGTCGCGCCGCGAAAACCCGAAGGCCGGGGATGCTCAGCGATTCCTGCGTCCTGTGCCAGTTGGGTCCAAGGATAGAGCGCCAGCACCGATCCACCAGTTTCAAAGAAGGCGACAGCTTCACCCGTCACTTCCAGCTTCCGTGCGAAACCGAGCGAGTCATAGAAAGCAATACTCTTTCTCATGTCGCTGACGCCAAGCGTCACAACTGTTAATCTGGCGATTAGTTTTGGTGGTGAAACGGTCACAGTAACTCTCCTGATCAGAACAAATCGAGCTGGCCGCCGCCGCGCTTGGGCCGGTCGAAATGCGCCGTGGTCAGTTTATAGCGGCGCTTGTTCAGCCCCAGCCGCTCGCAGGCAATCTCGAACCGCCGGCCGATCATCCAGGCCATCGGCCCGGTGCCC
>DASWQB010000506.1:0-3980 GCA_036398335.1 Afipia sp.
GTCGCATCCGGCCTTGGCGAAGGCTTCGAGATACGGATCGCACGGCGCGATCATGAGATGGGTATCGAAGATTTTCTTGGAGTGCGGGCGCATCGCTTTGATGACATCCGGTCCGAACGAAATGTTCGGCACGAAATGGCCGTCCATCACGTCCATGTGCAGCCAGTCCGCGCCGGCGGCATCGACCGCGCGGACCTCTTCGCCGAGGCGGGAGAAATCCGACGCCAGAATCGAGGGAGCTATGATGAGTGGACGCTGGGTCAATGACTGGGGCATGGTTTCGAACGATGTCACCTTGATGAGCTTCCGCGTAACATGCCGAGGCACGGCGCGCAAAACCGGAAACGGATTTTTCCGCCAAAATGCGGCGTGAGCGTGAATCCAGCCGGAGCCGGATTCGCGGTAGCCCCAGGCAGTTTCTGCCGTAACGGCAAGAATTGCCGCGCTTCAGACCCGCCTTTGATTCAAGAAACCCTTATTTTAAAGGCATTTTGAGCCCGGCATGGCATTTGCTGCGTCTTTGGCGTGGGAATTTGGCCGCGCCGTGCACGGCGGGTAGGGAGTATCGTCAATGTACATGGCTATTGCAGCCGCGGCTTCCAGCGCGCTCGATCTGTTGTCGTCGCTGACCTCGGGCAAATCAGCGGCCAAGAAAACCGGCGTCACGCAGTCGTCGTCCAGCCCGTTCGATACGCCGAACGCATCCGGATCGGCACCAGCGCAGATCGTCAGCAGTTCAAGCGCAACCCAGAGCGGCGCGCTGTCGCCGACGACGCTCAGCGCGCTATTCTCCGCGCAAGACTCTTCTCAGTCGTCTCCGGCATCGGCGGGGCCGTCGGCTGCAATGAAGGACCTGTTCGGGCAGCTGGACGGCAATGGCGATGGCGCGATCTCCAAATCCGAATTCGAGGACAAGCTCGGCGCCGGCGGCACCAACATCACCAATGCCGACAAGGTGTTCGGCGAACTCGATACCAACGGCGACGGATCCGTGAGTCTGACGGAACTCGCATCCGGTTTGAAGACCAAAAGCGGCCATGGCCATGCCCACGGCGCGGGTGGCAAAGGCGGCGGCGGTGGGGGCGCTGATGCGCTCATGCAGGCGATTGACGGCACGTCCAGCACCACGGTCACCAACGCTGATGGCTCCACAACCACGACGACGACTTATGCCGACGGCTCGACGGCGACGCTGAGCACGCCAGCGACCACGCCGACAAACTCGTCCGGCGTCACGAATTCGAACAGCGCGGCTTCGACCAGCGCCTCGTCGAAATACAATCTTGTCGATCAGATGATTCAGAAGCAGGCACAGGCTCTGGCGACTTCGGCCAGGCAGTCGCTTTCTGTCAGCGTTTGATGCCCGCTCCACACACGCGGTAACATCGCGCCCGATGCATGCGTAAGAATACGCCGCATCGGGCGATTTTCATTCGCCGCTAACCACAGTCAGGAGAAATCCAAACCTGCGCATATTTGCGGAGGTTGCATGCTGTCGTTGCGTTGGCTGGGTTTCATCTGCGCGCTTGCGCTGGTTCATCCGGCGATGGCCGAAGACGAATTCGTGGCATCGCTGCGGCTGCGCGGCGGCTATGACACCAATCCGCAATTTTCCAATGGCAGCGGGATCGGCGGCTCGGCCTTCATAGGTGCCGACACCGCGCTTGCCGCCGCCACCAAGCAGGAGGGTTACAGTCTCGGCATCGCGGCAGAAGCCGGCACCACGCAATATGCCAATCCGCTTACCGTCCCCACGCTCTCCGGCAAGGTGATTTTGCGCGGCATGCTTGGCGATGACGAGGCCAGCCTGTCCTCGGTGACGACCATTGCCGATACCAACAGTTACAATTTGCGGTCGTCCGACCTCGTGCAATCTATCAGGGGTGAAGTGAAATTCGACGGGATCAAGCTGTTCACCACGGTGGAAGGTGCGCGCTCCAGCCTGAATCAGACCAACGCGATTTTTCAGGATTTCCTGCCGAACCCTCAGCAATATTTACGCGGCACGGTGATTCCAGGTGTCAGCTTTACCAGGGACAAATTCGAGATCGGGGCTTCGGTGAACCTGTCTGTGCGCCGCTATGCGCGCGAATTTGACGATTTCGGCTATCGCCGAGACAATGAGAGGGTGCAGCCGTTTTTGTTCGCCAAATACAGCGACAAGGACTTTTCCGCGAGCGGCTCGATTTCGCAGCTTCACGGGACCTGGCACGACGTCGATTTCACCAACGTCAATGCGCTTCTCTATGAGGGCAATATAAATTGGCGGCTCAGCCCCGTGACCATAGATCTGTCGGCATCGCGCCGTGCAAACGAGACGACATTTCCGATTTCGCCGATCACTCTGGACGAGATCTTTACCGGCAAGCTGTCGTGGCAGGTCGAGCCGCGTCTGACGCTCACGGCGGGCGCGGGATATTACGTTTCGCAATATATGGACTCGCCTTTCATTTCGAAGATCGCGACCTACGGCATCGGCTTCTCGCACCATCTCGGTAATGATTATTCCATCGGCTTCGATCTGTTGCGCGCACAGGGCACGCTGATTTCCGGTGAAAGCGCCGGGGCTTTTGTTGTCACCACATCCATCACCAGGCGCTTTTCGCCCTTTGCAAAGGATATGGCGAAGGAATTGCGCAAGGACATCAAAAGTTAGAACGTGACAATAAGTGCGGACGGAGAAAATCTCCGTCCGCGGTCTTGCAGTGGGCTCAGTATCCGCAGCCGCAGCCGCCTCCGAGAAGACCGCCGCCAAGCAGCCCGCCCTTGCCGAGCACGGCACCAAGAACGCCGCCCTTGCCGGTGGTCACACCTGCGTTGACGACGAGCGCGCTGCGACCGTCGAGCAGGCCGAGCACGCCACCTTTGCCGGTGAGGACGTTCGCGCCGATGCCGATACCCTGGCTTTTGGCGAAAGCCGGAGCACCCATGAACGCCGTTGCGAGAACGGCTAGGCACAGGATTTTCTTCATGACGTTTCTCCACTGTTATGTGCGCGATGTTACGCACGCAGCGGAAATTAGCCGGCGCAATCGTGCTGCCAATTGAAACGCAAAGCTAACCTTAAATGCTACGTGGTTCGACGTGGCTTCTTCACGCTTCACCGCAACTATGTACCGCCGGACTTTCAGCCCGCCTTGCGGCGAGGATGCAATGTGACCTCGCGATAAGAATAATGATCGCGGATTTCATGGTTGAAGAACGCGCCGCGCGACTCTGCCTGCTGGAATGCGTGAACGACTTCGGGCGCCACGTCTTCGTAGATGTAACGGCGCCCACTTGTAAACGTGACCCACATCTTACGGGCGCCGGTGTCGTAGACGATTTTGCGAATGGCGGTTGATGGCATAGACGTCGTCCATGTCGCGGGTTGACCATCCATCAACGCGCATGGGCGGATGAAGTTCTATCCGCCGAACTTCGTTTTCCAGTCGGGCCGAGCGTCGGCGAAGGGCAGGGCCTTCGCTTCATAGATGCCGCGCGCGATCGCCCGTGCCATAGCATTGGCGGCGACCATGCCAAGTTCCGTCAGTCCGACCAGAGGATCGACCGGCTTGGTGCAGGTCGCGGCGGCAAACACCACATCGCCATCCATTGGCGCATGCACAGGATAGATCGCGCGGGCAAAACCGGTCTGCGCCAGCACGGCAAGACGCTTGACTTGCGGCTTGGTCAAAATCGCGTCGGTCACCACAACGGCGAGCGTCGTATTCTCGCCCGACGTGGCTGCGGCTCCTCCCTTCAATCGGGCGGTAAGCATATCCGGCGTGAACGACACGGGCAGGCCGCGTCCGCCGAATTCATTGTTCTGCTCGAAGGGTGCGGCCCAGAAATGCGGGCCATCGCCCACATTTGTGACACCGACCGCGTTGACCACCGCGATCGCCGCGACCGTGATGCCATCATTCGTGCGTGCCGAGGCCGATCCGACGCCACCCTTCAATGTCGCGGTGGTCGCGCCAAGGCCCGCGCCGAAGCTG
>DASWQB010000507.1:0-6742 GCA_036398335.1 Afipia sp.
GTGAGCGCCAGCCGCAGCATGGTGAGGCGCGGGCGCGGCAGGCGTTTTGCAATCAGCATTAAAAGCGACGCGACGCCGCGCAGCAGCACGAACACGCCGAGACTTGAGACGACGAAGATGGCGGCAACGCGCTTGTCATAAGAGAGCCCGATCGCGACCGCGATCAACAGCCCGGCGACCAAAGCGGTCAGCACCAGATATTGTCGGCGCGGCCAGCGGAATTCGTAAGCCACGCCTTCACGGAACAGCGCCGCCACCGGCACGTCGTGTGCCCGCGCCAGCGGCCACATTGCAAAGGCCAGTGCGGTGAGAAGTCCGTACACAAAAGCGAGCAGCAATTCGCCGGGATGGAATGCCGGATCGACCGGCAGCGGCAGGACGCGGCCGAACAGGCCAGCGATGATGTAGGGCAGCGCCGCGCCGACAATGAGTCCGATCAGCGCGCCAATGGCGGCGAGCAGCAGCACTTGTGTGAGATACATCGCGAACACGTCGCGCGCGGTCGCGCCCAGCGCCTTGAGGGTCGCGATCACGTCGCGGCGGGTGTCGAGATGGCTTTTCACTGCATTCGCGACACCGACACCACCGACCAGAAGCGCCGCGAGGCCGACCAGAGTCAGGAATTGTGTAAAGCGGGTGATGCTGCGTTCGAGCTGCGGCGAGGCGTTGCTGCGGCTGCGCACCTCCCAGCCGGCCTGCGGCAGCGCTTTTCGCGAATCGTCGATCAACTTGTCAGGTGAAGCGTCCTGCGGCAGCAGCACGCGATAGACCCAGCGCACCAGCGATCCGGGCTGCAACAGCCCGGTGGCGCGCAGCGCGTCGATGCTGACAAGAAAGCGCGGACCGAATCCGAGGCCGCTGGACAATTTGTCCGGCTCGCTGCTGACCGTCGCGCGGATGACGAAGGGGATATTGCCGACCGTGACACTGTCGCCGATCTTCAGCCCCAGCCGGTCGAGCAACACTGGGTCGGCCGCTGCGCCATAGATGCCATCACGCTGCGCGAACATCTCCGGCAGCGACAGTTGCGGCTCGCGCGTCACCTCGCCAAGCGCGGGGTAGGTCGAATCGACGGCCTTGAGATCGATCAGCGCCAATTCGCCGCTGGCTGTTTTCGCCATGCCGCGCATCGTCGCCATTTCGGAAATTTTTCCGCGCGCATCGAGAAAGTCACGCTCCGCTGGCGTCGCCTCGCGCTGAAACAGCGCGAACGACACATCGCCGCCGAGCAGCACGCGGCCCTGATGTTCGAGGCCCTCGCTCAGGCTACCGGCGACAGAACCGACACCGGCAATCGCCATCACGCCGAGCGCGATGCAGGCGACGAACACATAAAAGCCGCGCAGGCCGCTGCGCAATTCACGCAGGGCAAAGCGCAACGGCAAGAACGGAGAGCGCTGTGAATCGCCGGTCTGTGCGCTCATGCGATCGACGCCGTCTCGACCCAGTTGCGCTCACTGGCAGGTCCATCGATCCGGCCCGAACGCAGCCGCACCACGCGATCGCAGCGCTTCGCCAGCGCGTGATCGTGCGTCACCAGGATCAACGTCATGCCGCGCTCGCGATGATTGGCGAACAAGAGATCGACGATATGCTGCCCGGTGGTCTCATCCAGATTACCGGTTGGCTCGTCGGCGACGAGAATTGCCGGGTCCGGCGCGAGCGCGCGGGCGAGTGCCACGCGTTGTTGCTCACCTCCGGAGAGCTGCGCGGGATAATGATGCAGCCGCTCGCCGAGGCCGACGGCCTGCAATTCCTGCGCGGCGCGCGCATGTGCGTCAGCGCGTCCGGCGAGTTCGAGCGGCACCGCGACATTCTCCAGCGCGGTCATGGTCGGGATCAGATGAAACGACTGAAACACGATCCCGACATTGCGGCCGCGAAACCGCGCCAGGGCGTCCTCGTCGAGGGCGTTGAAAGACGTGCCATCGACCACCACTTCACCATTGTCAGGGCGCTCCAGCCCCGCCATCACCATCAAAAGGGTGGATTTGCCCGATCCAGATGGTCCGATCAGGCCGACGGCCTCGCCGGGCGCCACACGCAGACTGACATCTTTCAGGATGTGGACCCGCGCAGCGCCAGTGCCGAGCGATAAATTGACGCCAGAGATGGCGATGATGTCCGGCTCCGCGGCGGAGCGCGACGGGGGTTTTATGAGATTATCCATGCGGCTTTCATATGGTGAGCGGAGCGCGGCAATCGAGAGGCTGAGGTTCGCCTTTGTCGTGGCGGCGCTGATGGGAATGATATCGATGACAACGATAATGACCGATCCGGCTGTGGCGCAAACGCCGGACACGGCGCGCGCCACGCCGATCAAGCTCGCCGTTCTGGGCGATTCCTTGACCGCCGGTTACGGGTTGCCCTCCGGGGCAGCGTTTCCGGCGCGGCTTCAACTGGCCTTGAGAGAGAAGGGCATCGAGACTGAGATGGTCAATGCCGGCGTGTCGGGCGATACGACGTCGGGTGGCCGCGACCGGCTCGATTGGTCGATCCCTCAAGGCACGCAAGCGGTGATCCTTGAGCTTGGCGCCAACGACGCGCTGCGCGGCGTCGATCCGAAGGTCAGCCGCGCCGCGCTCGACGATATCCTCAAGAAACTGAAAGCGCGCAACATTGCCGTTTTGTTGTGCGGCATGGTCGCGCCGCCGAATTACGGCGACGACTACGCGAAGGCGTTCAATGGCATCTATCCGGAGCTGGCGAAGGCCTACAACGTACCGCTGTATCCATTCTTTCTGACCGGTGTGGCTGGCGTCACCCGACTCAACCAGCCGGACGGGCTGCATCCGACGGCTGAAGGTGTCGATACAATCGTTAAGCAGATTCTGCCGACGGTTGAGGCATTTTTGAAGCCGTTCACCGTGGCTGCAAAGACTCTGTGACGATGAAATGCGCCATTTGCGAGGGGGTTGCTTCGCATCGTCATGTTGAGGCGGTAAAACGTCTGAAGTGATTCGTTGCGCGTGATTCGCGGCAAGGCTTGTACGGTAAGGCTTGTGTAAGGCTCATCCTGTAAAGTCGACGCGATCATGG
The DNA here is from genome assembly GCA_036398335.1 of Afipia sp. Classification (GTDB taxonomy): domain Bacteria; phylum Pseudomonadota; class Alphaproteobacteria; order Rhizobiales; family Xanthobacteraceae; genus Afipia. Next base: position 3,040 of record DASWQB010000507.1, read on the forward strand.
ACTTTCCTCTTCTGCATCGGGGGTGTCGTGATGCCGCGTCTGTTCACCGGGCTGGAAATCCCTCAGGATGTCAGCCAAACGCTTTCGGGTTTGCGCGGCGGTCTGCCGGGTGCGCGCTGGATCGATCCCGAAAATTATCACGTCACATTGCGGTTCATAGGCGATATCGACGGCGTTGCCGCCAACGAGATCGCCTCGACGCTGGAGCGGATCAACCGCAAGCCCTTTGAGGTTGCGGTTCAGGGTCTCTCCTCCTTCGGCGGCAAGAAGCCGCGCGCGGTGGTCGCGCAGATTCAACCGAGCCGGCCCTTGATGGAATTGCAGGCCGAACTTGAGCGGCTGATGCAGCGTTTCGGCTTCGATCCCGAAGGGCGCAAATTCATTCCGCACGTGACGCTGGCGCGGCTGCGTGATGTTTCCGACCGCGACGTCGCCGATTATCTGTCGGTGCGCGGCTATTTTCCGGCGCGCCGGTTCATGGCCTCGCGGTTCGTGCTGTTCTCATCGCGCGCCTCGGTTGGCGGCGGGCCCTATGTGGTCGAGGATTCCTACGCGCTGAGCGCGTGATTTTCAGCTTCCGCCGCCCTTGCATTTTTCGCGCAGGTGGGGCCGTTAGCAGGGCATGAACGGTCCGTCGTCCTCGCCGCTTGCCAACCATTATGAGCAGCTTGTCGCCTCCGGTGCGCTCGAGGCCGACGCGGCGCAGGAAGAGGCCGTCGCGGCACTCTCCGCGCTGGAAATCAAGCTCGACCATTACAAGCCGGCGAGCAAAAGCGGACTGATCGGGCGATTGTTCGCCGATACAGAGCCGCCGCGCGGGCTTTACATCCATGGCGATGTCGGCCGCGGCAAGACGATGCTGATGGATCTGTTTTTTCAACACAGCCGAAACGCACATAAGCGCCGCGCGCATTTCCATGAATTCATGGCCGATGTCCATGAGCGGATTTACGCCTTCCGCCAGAAAATTGCTGCCCGCGCTATTCCGGATACCGATCCGATCCATCTCACGGCCACCTCGATCTTCGATGAAGCGTGGCTGCTTTGCTTCGACGAGTTCCATGTTACCGACATCGCGGACGCGATGATCCTGGGCCGGCTGTTCTCGCGGCTGTTCGAACTCGGCACCGTGATCGTCGCGACGTCGAACGTCGCGCCGGACGATCTCTATAAAGGCGGCCTCAACCGCGCGCTGTTCCTGCCCTTCATTGCCCAGATCGAGAAGCACATGGACGTGATGCAGCTCGAGGCGCGGACCGATTTCCGCATGGAGAAACTGGCGGGCGTGAAAATGTGGCTGGTCCCCGCGGATACGGCGGCGGACAGGGCGCTCGACGAGGCCTGGCTGAAGCTCACCGGCAGCAGCAATGCGCCGCCGCGCGATATCGCGCTGAAGGGCCGTGTGCTGCATGTTCCGCATTCGGCGCACGGCGTGGCGCGGTTCAGCTTCGAGGATTTGTGCGAGAAGCCGCTCGGCCCATCGGATTATCTGGCGATCGCGCGCGACTTTCATACCGTGATGATCGATCACGTGCCGGTCATGCGCTACGAGGAGCGCAACCCTGCCAAGCGTTTTATCTCCCTGATCGACACGCTGTATGAAAATCACGTGAAGCTGATGGCTTCGGCGGCCGCCGAATTGCCGGACCTCTATGTTGCAGATGAGGGAGCGGAGGCTTTCGAATTCGCCCGCACGATTTCGCGCATCACCGAGATGGGGTCGGAATCCTATCTCGCGCTGCCTCACGGGCGGCGTGATTCCACCGCGAGCGGCGCAAGCACGGGCCTCGTGGAGACATGAGGGTTTAACGAGCTGGCATGCGATTACGCCCGCACGTTGGGCGAAGAGCGACTTGAACGTGCTTGCCGAAAGGTCTAACCAAAATCAGTTTTCCCTCCCCCTGCCGGTTCAAAGGACAAGTTCATGGCGCGCAATAAAATTGCATTGATTGGTTCAGGTCAGATCGGCGGCACGCTGGCGCATCTGATCGGGCTCAAGGAATTGGGCGACGTGGTGATGTTCGACATCGCCGAAGGCGTTCCGCAGGGCAAATCGCTCGATATCGCGCAGTCCTCGCCGGTCGACGGCTTCGATGCGTCCTTCGTCGGCGCCAATTCCTATGAGGCGCTGGCCGGCGCCACTGTCTGCATCGTCACCGCAGGCGTGCCGCGCAAGCCGGGCATGAGCCGCGACGATCTTCTCAGCATCAATCTCAAGGTCATGGAGCAGGTCGGCGCGGGCATCAAGAAATACGCCCCTGACGCTTTCGTGATCTGCATTACCAACCCGTTGGACGCGATGGTCTGGGCGCTCCAGAAAACCTCCGGCCTGCCTCACAAGAAGGTGGTCGGCATGGCGGGTGTGCTGGATTCCTCGCGTTTCCGCTATTTCCTGGCCGACGAATTCAACGTCTCGGTGGAAGACGTCACCGCCTTCGTGCTCGGCGGCCATGGCGACACCATGGTCCCGCTGGTGAAATACTCCACCGTCGCCGGCATTCCGCTTCCCGATCTTGTGAAGATGGGCTGGACCTCGCAGGCGCGCATCGACGAAATCGTCGACCGTACCCGCAATGGCGGTGCCGAGATTGTGAACCTGCTCAAAACCGGCTCGGCCTTCTATGCCCCGGCCGCCTCGGCGATCGCGATGGCCGAAAGCTTCCTGCGTGACAAGAAGCGCGTGGTGCCGTGCGCGGCCTATCTCAACGGCGAATACGGCGTGAAGGACATGTATGTCGGCGTGCCGGTGGTGATCGGCTCCAAGGGTGTCGAGCGCATCGTCGAAATCGAGCTGACCGGCAAGGACCGGGAAGGTTTCGATAAATCGGTGGCGTCGGTGCAGGGTCTCGTCGATGCCTGCAAAAAGATCGCACCCGATCTGCTCGGAAAATAAGCGCGCGATACGTCATGGACTTCCACAGCCGGTCTCTTTCCAGAGGCCGGCTGTTTGTTTTGTCAGGCGAAAATCGAGGTGTGCTGGTATACCGAGCACCACAAACCGCGATCACGATAAGTCGAATTACTAATTCATCTCTTGGGTCTTTTCATCGCGAACTTTTGCCCCAAATAGGATAGAAGGTGCCGCATCATTTGATGCCACCGCCGCACACCAAAAAATGCGGTTTCTGCTAAAAAAACCAATCAGGACGCGATTTATGTCTCGCCAGGCCGCGAACGCCAACTTCGCTCTCACTTCTTTTCTCGACGGCGCCAATGCCACCTTCATCGACGATCTCTACGCCCGCTTCGAGGCGGACCCGGCATCGGTTGATCCGGAATGGCAGGAGTTTTTCAAAAGCCTGAAAGACACGCCGGCGGATGTCGCGAGCAACGCCAAGGGGCCGTCTTGGGAAAAGCCGAACTGGCCGCAGGCACCAAGCGACGATCTGACCTCCGCGCTCGACGGCAACTGGACGCAGGTCGAACAGGTTGTCGGCAAGAAGATCGCCGCCAAGGCCGCGAGCGGCGCGGCGCAAGGCTCGGTTCAAGGTTCTCCGGACATTCTGCAGGCGACGCGCGATTCGGTGCGCGCTCTGATGCTCATTCGCGCTTACCGCATGCGCGGGCATTTCCATGCCAATCTCGATCCGCTCGGCATCGAAGGCCAGAAAGATCACGAGGAGCTCGATCCGCGCTCGTACGGTTTCTCGGACGCCGATCTCGATCGCAAGATTTTCCTCGATCACGTGCTCGGTCTTGAATA
>DASWQB010000508.1:0-3129 GCA_036398335.1 Afipia sp.
CATAGGTGCTCCAGCGGTCCACGTCCTGATCGCCCTTGAGCGCGGCGTCCAGCCTCTCGGCGGCGTTCTGGCTCGCATAGATCGACGCGTTCTGCGGCAGGCTGATATCGACGAGCAGTTCGGGCCTGTCGGAGGAGGGGAAGAACTGCCGCGGAATGAGCGGGAGCGCGAGGAAGGAGGCGACGAAGAGCGCCAGCGACAGCCCGATCGTCAGCCATTTGGCGCGCATCGCTCCGGTGAGAAAGCCGCGATAGGTTTTGTAGACGATGCCGGGCTCGGCATTCTCCTTGACCTTCGGCGGCTTGAGAATCGCCACGCAAAGCAACGGCGCGAAGACGACCGCGACGAACCATGACACCAGCAGCGCGATGCTGACGACGGCAAACAGCGAGAACGTATATTCACCGGCGGAGCTGGCGGCGAAACCGACCGGCACGAAACCTGCGATTGTCACCAGCGTGCCCGCGAGCATCGCGAAGGCGTAGGTCTTGAAGGCGAATTTTGCGGCTTCGACCTTGTCGTCGCCCGCCGCCAGCCGCGTGAGCGTGGCATCGGTGGTGGTCATCGCATCGTCAACGAGCAACGCGAGGGCGATGATGAGCGCGCCCAGCGAAATGCGCTGCATGTCGATGCTCATGCTCTGCATGATCGGGAAAACGATGGCCAGCGTCAGCGGAATGGAAAGAGCGATAATCAGGCCGGGGCGGACGCCGAGGCTGATGAAGCTGACAACAAGAATAATGCCGATCGCCTGCAGCAGCGATGTCATGAACTCCGAAATGGCGCCATCGACGGTGACCGCCTGATCCGCCACCAGCTTGGCGTCGATGCCGATCGGCAGGTCCGCCGTGATTTGCGCCATCGTCTTCTGGATGTTTCTGCCAAGAGCCAGAATGTCGCCGCCATCGCGCATGGCGATGGCAAGGCCGATAGCGGGCTTGCCGTTGACGCGAAACATCGGCTGCGGCGGATCGGCGAAGTCGCGCCGCACCGTTGCGATGTCGGCGAGCCGCAGCATGCGCCCGTTGACGACAAAGTTCGTGTCGGCGATGTCCTGTTCGGAGCGGAACGCGCCCGATACGCGAAGCGAGAGGCTTTCATAGCCGGTCTGAATTGTACCGGCGGGCCGCACGACGTTCTGTGCGGCAAGCGCGCTGATCAATGCGTTGCGGTCGATGCCGAGGCTGGCGAGTTCCTTCATCGAGAACTCGACGAAAATCCTCTCGTCCTGCGCGCCGAGCAGTTCGATCTTCGAAACATCGGGCACAAGGAGCAGCTTCGAGCGAATATCTTCGACCTGATCGCGAAGCTCACGCTGGGTGAAACCGTCGCTGGTGAAGCCGTAAATGGTGCCGAAGGTATCGCCGAAATCATCGTTGAATCCGGGTCCGACGATTCCGGCTGGAAGCGTGTGGCGGATATCGCCGATGTTCTTGCGAACCTGGTACCAGGTGTCCTCGACCTGCTTGGGGGTCGCGCTGCCCTGCAGGTTCACGAAGATCGTGGTGACGCCTGCTGTCGTATAGCTGCGCAGAAAGTCCAGATGCGGGGTTTCCTGCAGTTTGCGCTCCAGCCGCTCGGTCACCTGCTTGAGGGTGTCGTCGACAGTCGCTCCGGGCCATGCAGCCTGCACGATCATCGTCTTGATGACGAAGGAGGGGTCTTCGCTGCGGCCAAGCCGGTAATATGAAACGATGCCCGCAATGACCGAGACGATCATGATGTAGGCGACGAGCGAGCGATTCTTCAGCGCCCATCCGGAGAGATTGAAGCCGCTCATTGCTCGGATCCAAGCAGGCGGATCTTCTGGCCCTGATGCAAAGCCTGCACGCCCGCCGTGACGACGATCTCGCCGGTATCCAGGCCTTGCGAGACGACGACGTTGGCCTGATCGAAGCGCAGCACGTCAACATTGCGCGTCGACACCGTGAGGGTCGAAGGATCTACGATCCAGACGGCCGGCTGCTGATTGATCCGCGTCAGCGCGGTTGCCGGGATTTCGATGATCGGGCCGGTTGATGTTTGCAGGCGTCCTGTCACCGTCGCGCCCAGCCGCATGGCGGCAGGCGGATCGGTCAGGCCGACCTTGATCGCGAAGGTGCGCGTCACGGGATCCGCCTGCGGAGAGACTTCGCGCACGCGGCCCTGCGCGGTTACGCTCGGATCATCCGTCAAGCTGACGGTGATCTGGGCATCGCTTGGTGCGGAGCGGATGAATTGGGCCGACACGTCGAAGACGGCGTCGCGCCCATCCTGCCGCGCAAGCCGCAGGATCATCTGTCCAGCCTGAACGACTTCATGGGCGGTGGGGCCGGTCGCAGTCACCACGCCCGGCGCATCCGCCTTGAGTTCGGTGAAGCTGACAAGGTCGTGCGCCGTCTTCAACTGGGCTTCGGCGGCATCGACCTGCGATTGCGCCGTCTGCTGGGCCTGTTGCGCCTGATCGTAATTCACGCGCGTCGTCCAGCCCTGCCGGAGCAAGGTCTCCTGCCGCTCGTAATGATTGCGCGCCTGAACCAGTTGTCCCTGTGCTGCTGCAAGACCCGCTTGCGCCTGCCGCAGCGCGTTCATTTCATTTTGTGATTCCATGCGCGCAACCACCTGGCCCGCTTGTATGCGGTCGCCAAGCTTGCTCGGATTTTCAATCAGACGGCCGGAAATACGAAATGCAAGTGCGACCTCGTCTTCCGCCTCAACGCGGCCGGTGAATGTGAGAGGTATTCCGCCTTCGCGCTTCTCGATGGTGACGGTCCGGACGGGACGAGCGCTCGGGGCGGCGGCTTGTTCTTCGCGCTGACATGCTGCGAGTAACGTAGGGAGCGCCAATGTCACGATCGCCATTTTCATAAAACGATTTGGCGTCTTTGAATAATCAGCGCGTGAAAACATACCTGGCCCATCCCGTCGGTTAATCGTGCACATCGGGCTGTCCCCGCATATGCATCAAAGCATGTCCGTCTCTCACCCTCTCAAGCTGACGTCGTTGCAGCCGATGTCGAATGAAGAGACAATCCGAAAACTAAATTTAGTCGTGACTATAGGGGATCAGTTTTATTGAGTCGATGGCGCGGGGCGCAATTCAAGCCGTCATCGAAATCGCTGCGTTCATAATTCGTCTTATCGGGCGTT
>DASWQB010000509.1:0-6619 GCA_036398335.1 Afipia sp.
GGATCGACGCCGGTGTAGATCGCGGTCGCCTCGGGGCTGTTCTTGGGCTGGGAGACGAACTCGGCCCAGTCCTGGAATTCCTGCCAATCGCAACGCTCGCGGATGAACGCTTCGTTCTGCAGGCCTTCGGTGACGATGACATGCGCCAGCGCGGTGACGACGGCGACGTTGGTGCCCGGCAGCAGCGCCAGATGATGCTCCGCCTTGATGTGCGGCGAGCGCACAAGATCGGTGCGGCGCGGATCGATCACGATCAGCTTGGCGCCTTCGCGCAGACGCTGCTTCATGCGCGATCCGAACACTGGATGAGCGTCGGTCGGGTTGCATCCGATGACCAGAATGACGTCGGATTCCTCGACCGAGTCGAAGTCCTGTGTGCCGGCGGAGGTGCCGAACGTCTGCGACAGGCCGTAGCCGGTCGGCGAATGGCAGACGCGGGCGCAGGTATCGACGTTGTTGTTGCCGAAGCCGGCGCGGATCAGCTTCTGCACGAGGTAGGTTTCCTCATTGGTGCAGCGCGAGGAGGTGATGCCGCCGATCGAATCCTTGCCGTATTTGGCCTGGATGCGCTTGAGCTCGGACGCCGCGTAGCTGAACGCCTCGTCCCAGCTCACTTCCTGCCACGGATCGTTGATGCTCTTGCGGATCATCGGGTTGAGGATGCGATCCTTGTGGGTCGTGTAACCCCAGGCGAAGCGGCCCTTGACGCAGGAATGGCCGCGGTTGGCCTTGCCGTCCTTGTAGGGGACCATGCGCACGACTTCCTCGCCGCGCATTTCCGCCTTGAAGGTGCAGCCGACGCCGCAATAGGCGCAGGTGGTGACAACAGAGTGTTCCGGCTGGCCGATCTCGATGACCGACTTCTCGGTCAGGGTCGCGGTCGGGCAGGCCTGCACGCAGGCCCCGCAGGACACGCATTCCGAACCGATAAAGGCTTCCTGCATGCCGGGCGAGACACGGCTGTTGAAGCCACGGCCGGCGATGGTCAGCGCGAAGGTGCCCTGAACGTCTTCGCAGGCGCGCACGCAGCGCGAGCAGACGATGCACTTGGAGGGGTCATAGGTGAAATAGGGATTCGACTCGTCCTTCGGCAGCCATTTGTCGTTGCCGCGACCGTCCGCTTTCGCGAAAACGTGATTCTCGCCCTCATAGCCGTAGCGCACGTCGCGCAGGCCGACGGCGCCCGCCATGTCCTGCAATTCGCAGTCGCCATTGGCGGCGCAGGTCAGGCAGTCGAGCGGATGGTCGGAAATGTAGAGTTCCATCACGCCTTTGCGAAGCTGTTTGAGGCGGTCGGTCTGGGTCGAGACCACAAGCCCTTCCATTACCGGCGTGGTGCAGGATGCAGGGGTTCCGGCGCGGCCCTTGATCTCGACCAAACACATGCGGCAGGAACCGAAGGCGTCGAGCATGTCGGTGGCGCAAAGCTTGGGGATCTGGGTGCCGATGTCCATCGCGGCACGCATGATCGAGGTGCCCTCCGGCACGGTGACGGACTGGCCGTCGATGGTCAGGGTGACCATCTTTTCGGACTTGGAGAGTGGAGTTCCATAGTCGACTTCATGAACGAGGGACATGGCGCGGATCCTTCCTACTCAGCGGCTTGCATACGCGTGGGCGTTGCGCCGAAATCTTCTGGGAAATGCTTCAAGGCACTCATGACCGGGTACGGAGTAAAACCTCCCAACGCACACAGAGAGCCGAACTTCATCGTCTGACATAAGTCTTCCAGAACAGTTAGGTTCTGCGGCCTGCGCTCGCCAGCCCTGATCTTATCGATGGTCTCGACCCCGCGGGTAGAGCCGATGCGGCAGGGCGTACATTTGCCGCAGGACTCGATGGCGCAGAATTCCATGGCGAAGCGGGCCTGCTTGGACATGTCGACGGTGTCGTCGAACACCACGATGCCGCCATGGCCGATCAGGCCGTCACGGGCCGCGAATGCTTCATAGTCGAACGGAGTGTCGAACAGCGCGCGGGGGAAATAGGCCCCGAGCGGGCCGCCGACCTGGACCGCGCGGACGGGGCGTCCGCTGGCGGTCCCGCCGCCGATGCCTTCGACCAGTTCGCCGAGCGTGATGCCGAAGGCGACTTCGTACAAACCGCCGTGTTTGATGTTGCCGGCGAGCTGGATCGGCATCGTGCCACGCGAGCGGCCCATGCCGAAATCGGCGTATGTCTGCGCGCCGTTGTCGAGGATGTAGGGGATCGCCGAGAAGGACAGCACGTTATTGATGACGGTCGGCTTGCCGAACAAACCATGGTGTGCCGGAAGCGGCGGCTTGGCGCGGACCAGGCCGCGGCGGCCCTCAAGGCTCTCCAGCAGTGAGGTTTCCTCGCCGCACACGTATGCGCCGGCGCCGACGCGCACGTCCATGTCGTAGGTGAAGTCCGACTTGCAGATCTTCTTGCCAAGATAGCCGGCGCGGCGCGCCGCGATGATGGCTTCGCGCATCGCCGTCACGGCATGCGGATATTCGGAACGGATGTAGATGTAGCCGCGCGTCGCGCCCACCGCGATGCCGGCGATGGTCATGCCTTCGATGACCTGGAAGGGATCGCCTTCCATGATCATGCGATCGGCGAAGGTGCCGCTGTCGCCCTCGTCCGCGTTGCAGACGATGTATTTCTGATCGCCCTTGGTCTGGGCGACGGTGGTCCATTTGATCGCAGTCGGAAAGCCCGCGCCGCCACGGCCGCGCAGGCCGGAGGTCTTCACGTCAGCGAGAATGCCATCCGAACCAAGGGTGAGGGCGCGCTGGAGACCTTTGTAGCCGCCATGGGCGATGTAATCGTCGACCGAACGCGGGTCGATGACGCCGCACCGCGCAAAGGTCAGACGATCCTGTTTCTTGAGCCAGGGAATCTCGTCCGCGACACCGTGCCGCAAGGGATGTTGGCCGTCACCCACAGCCGCGTCGAGCAGCGAGGGCACATCTTCGAGTGTCACGGGTCCGTAGGCGATTCGACCTTGGGAGGTCGCCACCTCGACCAGGGGCTCCAGCCACAGCAGGCCGCGCGAACCGTTACGGACAATTTCGATGTCGAGCTTGCGCTTTTCGGCAAGCGCCGCGAACGACTCCGCGATCTCGTCGGCGCCGCAAGCAACCGCAGCCGCATCGATGGGAACGTAAATGCGAAGAGTCATCGGCGTGCCTCCGCAAGCAACACACTGAGTCGCTTTTCATCGACCCGGCCAGCAATCTTGCCGTCCAGCATCGCTGAAGGCGCATTGGCGCACAGGCCGAGGCAGTAGATGTGTTCGAGAGTGACCCGGCCATCGCCGGTGGTCTCTCCGGCCTTGATTCCCAGGGCTTTCTCGGCCGCGTGGAGAATCTTCTCGCTGCCCATCGACTGGCAGGCCTCGGCGGCGCAAAGTTTCAAGACATGCTTGCCGGCCGGCTTGTGCCGAAAATCGTGGTAGAAAGTGAAAACGCCATGAACCTCGGCACGTGAAATATTCAGCGCAGTGGCGATCATCGGTTCGGCTTCGTGTGGAATGTAGCCGAACGCTTCCTGCAAGGCGTGCAGGATCAGCATTGCCGGCCCTTCGAGGCTTTTCAGCTCGTCGATAATTTCGGAAGCGCGCTCAGCGCTCCAGGGTTCATAAGTCGCCATATGCGAACCATTCTCATTCAAATAACCACTCTAACACTTGGGGGCCAAACGGCTATTCAATCAAGACGGCAGTTGAAATGCTGCGATAGCAAAATCCTATCAAGCATATGGATCTGGATATCGGTTAACGGCGGTTAATTGAGGCTAGGTCTGTCGCGGTTCCGGCAAGGTCTTGGCCACATGCCGGGCGATATCCACCAATGCGGCGGTCATCGCGGTCATCGGCTCCCGGTGTGGAACAACCAAGCCGATCGACTGAACGCTGTCAGGCTCCACGATGGGGATCGAGCGCACCTTGTCGGTCAGTCCCAAGCTCTCCGCGAGCAGAGCAGGCATCACACTGGCCCATTTGCCGGTCCGCACATGGGCATAGAGCACGATCATCGAATTGGATTCGAGGGTCGGAGAGACGGTGACGCCAGCCTTGAACAGCATCTGATCGATGATGCGGCGGTTCTGCATGTCCGGAGTCAGCAGACACAACGGAATCTTGGCGATCTCGGCCCAGGTCACCGTTTCGCGGTCGCCGAGTTCGCTGTCGGCTGACGTCAGCAGCCGGTATTGCTCGAGATAAAGCGGCACCCGGTTGACGTTGCCGACCGGCTCGTTGTCGAGATAGGTCAGGCCCGCATCGACCTCGAGATTTTCCAGAAGGCGCAAAATCTCCATCGAGGTGCGCGAGATGATAGTGAAACGCACGCCCGGATGACGCTCGCGGAACGGCGTGGTGAGCGCCGCCGTCATCGCCAACGCCGTCGGAATCGCCGCGATCCGGATATGCCCGACAAGGCCGTGCTTGAGGGTTTCGAGGTCCTCGCGCATCGCGCGTGAATCGCCAACGATCCGCCGCGCCCAGACCAGCACGCGCTCACCTTCCGGGGTGAAGCCTTGAAAGCGCGAGCCGCGGTTGACGAGCAGGGTGCCGAACGAATCCTCAAGCTGTTTAATTGCCGCCGACAGGGTCGGCTGGCTGACATTGCTGGCCTCGGCGGCGCGTCCGAAATGCTCTTCGCGGGCTAGGGCGATGAGGAATTCAAGCTTGTCGATCATGAAAAATCCGCTTCCTCCGCGCGTCTTTCTTTTTTAGCCGCGTCTTTACCAGTGGAGTGATTTGACATTCGCTTACCCCCACCACGGGTTCTTAAAGCGAATGTCAAATCCGAAACTCCACTAGAGGTTTATATTGCTCGTGGCCCTGTGATTCTCACATTCGCAAGAATGCCTGCCAAAACGGGTGCGAATGTGAGAGCCGGACAACGATTAGAGGCAAGGTTCCAAAGCGGAGTCAAATGCCGGAGCTGGCCTTCGGCTTGCTTTGGCTTTTCATCCTCGATCCGAACACCCGTACCTTTGGAGGAGGCGTTATGCGCCGCATACTCTGGAATTGCGACGATTTCGGCGCTAGAGGACTGTCATCGATCTCGCGATCTATCTGCCAAACGAGTCCATCGTGCTGTCCGCATTGTCCTTCATTCTCGCGTCGCTGGCGCTGGCGATCTGGGTCTATCTTTTGGTTGGGCGCGGTGGCTTCTGGTTGACCTCCAAATACGACGATCTGGAACCCCAGCCTGCGGCGGTCTCATGGCCCGCGATCGCAGTCGTGGTGCCGGCCCGCAATGAAGCGGACAGTATCGCCGATTGCGTTGTCACTCTTCTCCAGCAGCCTTATCCCGGCTCTTTGTCGATGGTGCTGATCGACGATCAAAGCAGCGACGGCACCGCCGAGCTTGCACGCAAGGCGGCGGCTTCGGTCGATGCTGCGGACAGATTGACGGTACTCGCGGGCCGCGAACTGCCATCGGGCTGGACCGGAAAAATGTGGGCCGTGCAGCAGGGCCTCGATCACGTCGCGAACTGGCCCGCGCAGCCCCAATTCGTCCTGCTCACTGATGCCGATATCATCTATTCGGGCGATGTGGTGATGCGGCTTGTTGCGCGGGCGCAGACCAAAAATCTGGCGATGGCGTCGATCATGGCGAAGCTGCGCTGCGTGAGTTTCGCCGAGCGGTTTCTGATTCCGGCGTTCATCTTTTTCTTCGAAATGCTGTATCCGTTTTCATGGGTGGCGCGCGGAAACCATGCCACCGCCGCTGCGGCCGGCGGCTGCATTCTGGCGCGATGGAGTGCCTTGCAAAATATCGGCGGCATTTCGTCGATCCGCGGGGCGCTGATCGACGATTGCGCGCTGGGCGCAAAGCTGAAGACACAGGGGCCGGTCTGGCTCGGCTTTTCGCATCATGTCCGCAGCGTGCGTCCATCCGACGAGATTTCTCAGGTCGGACGGATGATCTCCCGGTCCGCCTTCGCGCAGCTTCGCTATTCGCTCACGATCCTGATCGGCGTGATCGCGGCGATGGCACTGGTTTTCCTCATTCCGGTGGCTCTCACAATATGTGGCGATGGAATAAACCGTGTATTTGCAGGGCTTTCCTGGCTACTGATGGCTCTCGCCTTCCAGCCCACGCTGCGGTATTATGAGCAATCGCCCTTTTGGGGCCTGGCCCTTCCTGCAATTGCATCGGCTTACATGGTGTTCACGATCAATTCCGCTTATCAGCACTTCCGCGGTCGTGGCGGAATGTGGAAGGGCCGCATTCAGGCCAACGTGTCGCGCTCGCAATGACCAGCGCGAGCGAATTGCGCTCCGGCAAGGGGCACAAGGACGAAAATTTTCCGGTTGCGTCCTGGATCATTCATCCGCGCCATCGCGCTCTGATTCTCGCCTTCTACAATTTCGTGCGGACCGGCGACGACATCGCCGATCACGAGACGCTGCCGCCGCAGGAAAAACTCGACCGGCTCGATCAGCTTGAGGCAGAACTGCTGGGGAAAGGCGACAGCCAGCCCGAAGCCGTGACGCTGCGCGCTGCGCTGGCGGAGCGAGCGATGTCGCCGAAGCACGCGCAGGATTTGCTCAACGCATTTCGTCTCGATGTCACCAAACTGCGCTATGAGAACTGGGACGAACTGATCCACTATTGTTCGCTCTCGGCGATGCCGG
>DASWQB010000510.1:0-3759 GCA_036398335.1 Afipia sp.
ACGTCGAGCGGCTCGGTGCCGGTCGGCTGGCCGGTGGCGTCGGTCGTGATCTTGTCGACCCGGGCTTCCGCCTGGCGCAGCAATTCCTCGCAGCGCCGCTTCAGGCTTTCGCCGCGCTCATAGATCGCCACCGATTCCTCGAGCGGCACCTTGCCGTCCTCGAGCCGTTTGACGATCGATTCCAGTTCCTCGATGGCGCGCTCGAAGCTCAGCTTCTTGACGTCTGCATATACGGTATCGGCCATGATGAATTCCTGAAATCGGTGGGTTGCATGAATCTAAAAACCATTTGCGGGCACAAATGTGGCGGTGGTTTGTATCGGAACCTGGGCAGAACGTCCTTCGAAAGCAAGACTCAAAAGAGCAATAGGCGTGATCGGCATGTCCCGGGCGCTGCGCAACACCATCAGCGCGTTTACGCTCGTCTTCGCCGCGCTATGGTGGCGTGCTGCTGAACCGGAACCGTTCCAGACCGCAAAGGCCCGGGCATCTGCGATGCACCGCTGCGCGCTGCATCGCGTCCGGGACAGGTTCCTGTCTCAATGCCCCATCAGCGCGGTGACGTGCTCGATGATGGAATCGTGCAGCCCCTGCAAATCGTAGCCGCCTTCCAGCACTGAAACGATACGCCCGCTCGCCGATTCATCCGCGACATCCATCAGCTTTCGTGTCGCCCACCCGAAATCCTTTTCATCGAGCTTGATGTTGGCGAGCGGATCGCGCCAGTGCGCGTCGAAGCCGGCGGAAATGATGATCAACTCCGGCGCGAATTGTTTCAGTTGGGGAAGGATCATGCCTTCGAACGCCTGACGGAATTTCGGGCCGCCATCGCCGGGCGCGAGCGGCGCGTTGACGATGGTGTCGTGTTCGCCGCGCTCCTGTATTGCGCCGGTGCCGGGAAACAAGGGCATCTGATGCGTCGAGGAATACATCACGTTCGGGTCGGCCCAGAAAATATCCTGCGAACCATTGCCGTGATGCACGTCAAAATCCACCACCGCCACGCGGCCGATGCCGTGTTTCTTCTGCGCGTAACGCGCGGCGATGGCGGCCTGATTGAAGATACAAAAGCCCATCGCGCGGCTGATCTCGGCGTGATGGCCGCAGGGGCGCGTGCCGACGAACACGTTCTGCGCCTTGCCGCCGACCACAGCATCGACACCGGCATTGGCGCCGCCGACGCCCCGCATCGCCGCTTCCCACGTGCCGGGCGACATCATGGTGTCGCCGTCGATATAGACGATGCCTTCCTTGGGCGCCATGTCGCGGATGTCATCGACATAGGCCTCGCTGTGAGCGAGCAGAACCGTTTCGAGATCGCCCATCGGCGCTTCCTCGCGCAGCAAAGGCTTGAAAGTGTCGAGGCTGAGTGCCTTCTCCATCGCACGGATGCGGTCTGGCCGCTCCGGATGGCCTTCGGACGTCTTGTGATTGAGTGAGGAGGCGGTGTGGGTCAGCAGAAGTGTCGACATGACGCCTATATTCCTGTTGCGATGACGTAAGTGTATTGGACATAGAGTTGGCGCGTATTCTGATCGCAAAACCGGTGTCCACTTTTGCGGAATACGCGCTAACGTTTCTTGCGCGAGAAGAATGCCTTGAAGGCGGCGATGGCCTCCGGCGATTCCATGCGTTCGCCGAACATGTGACTTTCCTGATCGATCCGCCTTACCAGTTCGTCCGCCGGTGGCTTGAGCAGTTTGCGCGAAAGCGCGACGGCCTCCACCGGAAGCGCAGAGATATCCCGCGCCACCTTGCGCGCTTCGACTTCGGTGTGTCCCGGCGCGACGACGGCGTTGACGAAGCCGGCGATCTGCGCGTCCTCGGCGCTGACCGGGCGCCCCATCACCAGCATCGAGAATGCACGCTGGTAGCCCATCGTGCGTGGCACCAGCAGGCTCGACGCGCCCTCCGGCACGAGACCGAGGTGAATGAAGGGGGTCGAAAACGTCGCGGTGGTGGAGGCCAGAACGTAATCGCAATGGAAGACCATGGTCGCGCCGATTCCGACCGCCGGGCCGTCAATCGCGGCGACGATCGGCTTGGAATTGTGAACCAGCGAATGCAGAAATTTCATGCCATTCAGCGGTCTTGCGCCGGTGCCCTCGCTGGCCCGGAGAAAATCGTCGAGATCGTTGCCGGCGGTGAAAACGCCTGAGCCGCCGGTGATGACAAGGCAGCGGATCGCCGGGTTGTTTTGCGCGGTGTCGATGGCGCGCGTCATCGCGGTGTACATATCCTGCGTGATCGCGTTCTTTTTCTCCGGCCGCCGCAGCGTGATAACGCGCGTTGCGTCTTCGTCCGTGACAATGATGTGGCCGGTCATAATTTGATCCGCATGTTTATTCCCTGTCGACAATCGGCTTTTCTAGTGGTTCGATTCTAACATTCGCATCCCCGTTTCGGCAGGCATTCTTGCGAATGTTAGGATCAAGAATCACTAGGAAAATAAATTTCCAGTGGAGTTTTGGATTTGACATTCGCTTTTCGGGCTTGCTGCCGGATGGAGCGCGAATGTCAAATCCACTCCACTGGCAATTCGTTCCCGCTTATCTTACATGATCGGACGCGGCGCCAATATCAGCCGGGCGCTTTTAAGTCCGATATTCACGTCCCGTTGGGGAAAATCCGATGTTGCAGCTCACCGGCATCCACCATCTGACGGCAATTTCAGCCCACGCGAAGGACAATCTGGCGTTTTACACCGGCACGCTGGGCATGCGGCTGGTAAAGAAGACCGTCAATCAGGATGACGTGTCCGCCTATCACCTGTTCTACGCCGACGGCAAGGCCAGCCCCGGCACCGACCTGACCTTCTTCGACTGGCCCGCCGCGCGTGAGCATCGCGGCACCCGCGCGGTGTCGCGCACCGGGCTTCGCGTCGACGGCGAGAAGGCGATCGGATTCTGGCGCGACCGGTTGATAAAGCTCGGCGCCCACACCGGAAATGTCACCGAAGTGGATGGCCGCCTGACGCTTCCGTTCGAAGACCCCGAAGGGCAGCGGCTGGTGCTGGTGGATGACGGCGGCATCGGCACGTCGAATCCGTGGGAGAAAAGCCCTGTTCCGGCCGAATATCAGATCCGGGGATTGGGTCCCATCGTGCTGAACGTGCCCGATCTGGCACGTACCGAGCGCGTGCTGCTTGACGTCATGAATATGCGCCGCGTGCGCGATTATGCTTCGCCGGACAGCGAGCATCGCATCAACGTTTATGAGATGGGAGAGGGCGGCCCGGCGGCGGAGCTGCATGTGATCGCGCAAAAGGATTTGCCGGATGCAAGACAGGGCGCGGGCGGCGTGCATCATGTCGCGTTCCGCACGCCGGACGAGACGCAATATCACGCATGGACCGCGCGGCTGAGCGAGCTCGGCATTCACAACAGCGGCGAAGTCGACCGTTTTTATTTCCGCAGTCTCTATTTTCGTGAGCCGAACGGAATCCTGTTCGAGATCGCGACCGATGGTCCCGGCTTTCACGCGGATGAGCCGATGGAAACGCTCGGCGAGAAACTCGCACTGCCGCCGTTTCTCGAACCGCGCCGCGCGGAGATTGAGGCGGGACTGAAGCCGCTTACTTGAGCAGCAGGTCGAGAGCGCCAGTTTTCTAAGCACGCGCCGTCACCTCTCTGTGAGAGCTGCCACAAAACGTCGCTGACTCCGAACTTTTCCCTCTTCTGCGGCTTGGCAGGCGCCCTCGTCGCATGGCGAGGCTTCGCAAAAGGAGAGAGTGCGATGCAAACATTGAACCGGGTTATT
>DASWQB010000511.1:0-6469 GCA_036398335.1 Afipia sp.
AATGCTAGACGATCAACCACAACAGGTTTTTGCGATGACAGACGCCATCGCCGAACGGGTGCGAAAAATGGGGGGCTCGACTTTGCGATCGATTGGTCAGATTGCCCGCACCCAGCGTATAATCGACAACGATGCCGAGTATGTCGCCCACTCGACATGCTGGGCGAGCTCTGCAATGACAACCTCCAGCTTGCCGACGTTCTTCGGAAAGTCCATTCGCTCTGTGAGAATTACAGCGACGTCGCCTCCGCAAGTATGATCAAGTATGATCGAGAACTGGATTGACGAAACAGAAGGACGGGTCTGGTTCCTCTACGAGGCCATTCTTCCGGGATCGAACGGACCATGTAGCAGGCTTCACCTGGAATGAAGCCTGCTCCGGAGAACCACGGCACGCATGTGACCGGCCCTTCTTGACTACGGGGCAAAACAAGAGGAATGGCAGCAAGTCATGCTTTCGCTGCGAGCCGCCTGCTTCGGATCTACTGAAAGAGGATTTTGCATGTTCGGCCTAACCGCACTTGATCTTGCCCGGATCCAATTCGGATTTACGATCTCCTTTCACATCATCTTCCCGGCCATCACCATCGGCATTGCGAGCTATCTTGCCGTGCTTGAGGGGCTGTGGCTCTGGAAGAAGGATATGGTCTATCGCGACCTGTATCATTTTTGGTCGCATATCTTTGCTGTCAATTTTGCGATGGGCGTCGTCTCCGGCCTGGTCATGGCCTATCAGTTCGGCACCAACTGGAGTTACTTTTCAGCCTTTGCCGGAAGCATCACTGGGCCACTTCTCACTTACGAGGTATTGACGGCATTTTTTCTCGAAGCCGGCTTTCTCGGCGTCATGCTCTTCGGCTGGAAAAAAGTCGGTCCGGGCTTGCATTTCTTCGCGACCTTGATGGTCGCGGCCGGCACTCTCATTTCGGCGACATGGATCCTGGCTTCAAATAGCTGGATGCAGACGCCGCAGGGTTTCGAGATCGTCAATGGCCGCGTGGTGCCAGTCGATTGGCTGAAGGTCATTTTCAATCCTTCTTTCCCTTACCGGCTCGTGCATATGACCATTGCAGCATATCTGGCGACGGCTTTGTTCGTGGGTGCCTCTGGCGCATGGCATTTGTTGCGCGGGAATGCGACGCCGGCGGTGCGCACCATGCTGTCGATGGCGGTATGGATGGTGCTGGTCGTCGCACCTGTCCAGATCGCGGTCGGTGACGCCCATGGCTTGAACACGCTCAAACATCAACCTGCGAAAATCGCAGCCATCGAGGGGCATTGGCGTAACGAGCCTGGGCAAGGGGTGCCGCTGATTCTGTTCGGCTTACCGGACATGGCAAAAGAAACCACGCGCTACGCGATCGCGATCCCGAGACTGGGCAGCCTCGTTCTTACCCACAGCCTCGATGGCCAGTTCGCCGGGCTTAGTGAATTCCCGCCGCAAGACCGTCCGAATTCGGCGATCGTTTTCTGGTCGTTTCGCGTGATGGTTGGGCTTGGCTTTCTCATGTTGCTGCTTGGCCTGTCCGGGCTTTGGCTAAGATGGCGTGGGCGTCTGTACAATTCCACGATGTTTCTGCGCTTTGCGACACTGATGGGACCGGCAGGTTTGGTCGCTATCCTCGCGGGCTGGTTTACCACCGAGATCGGACGACAGCCCTGGGTGGTCTATGGCGTCATGCGTACCGAACACGCGGTCTCTAACCATTCGGCCTTGGCGCTGTCCATCACGCTGATCGTGTTCATCGTCATGTACTTCGCCGTTTTCGGCATGGGTATCAGCTACATGCTCAAATTGGTCGGCAGAGGGCCGCAGACGATCGATGACGGTGAACATGTCATGGACCCCGGGCAGGCGCTGCGTTCCGCCCGCCCGCTTTCCGCCGCGCCAGACGACATCGATCCGGCAAGCTAATAGGAGTGAGATATGGGTGTCGATCTTCCTCTGCTGTGGGCGCTTATCATCGGATTCGGCCTGATGATGTACGTCATCATGGACGGATTTGACTTGGGCATCGGGATTCTGTCTCCCTTCGTGCGCGAGCGGGGCGAGCGCGACACAATGGTCAACACTGTGGCGCCCGTGTGGGATGGCAACGAAACCTGGCTTGTTC
This sequence comes from Afipia sp., assembly GCA_036398335.1. Lineage (GTDB taxonomy): Bacteria > Pseudomonadota > Alphaproteobacteria > Rhizobiales > Xanthobacteraceae > Afipia. The sequence goes on from DASWQB010000511.1 coordinate 2,115, forward strand.
TCGGCGGAGCGGCGCTTTTTGCTGCCTTCCCGCTCGCCTATTCGATCATCCTGAGCGCGCTGTATCTTCCTTTGGTGCTGATGCTGGCCGGGCTTATCTGGCGGGGTGTCGCGTTCGAGTTTCGCTTCAAGGCGGATGAGGCACACAAGGCTTTTTGGGACAAAGCCTTCGCGTGGGGTTCTTACATAGCCACGTTCTCTCAGGGCGTGGCGCTTGGCGCTTTCATCAATGGGTTCGAGGTGAAGGACGGAGCATTCTCCGGCGGCTTGTTTGACTGGCTCACGCCATTCAGCGTGTTTACCGGCGCAGGCCTTCTTGTCGCATATGCGCTTCTCGGATCGACGTGGCTGGTCATGAAGACAGAGGGCGCGTTGCAGCAGCGCATGCGCGTACTCGGCCGGACGACTGCGCTCACACTGCTGGCCGTGATAATTGTCGTCAGCCTGTGGACACCCTATGCCCATGCGGACGTTGCGGCACGGTGGTTCTTGCTGCCGAACTTGTTTTTCTTCTCTCCAGTGCCCGTGTTCGTCCTGTTGGCAACACTCGCTCTCCTGAGATCGCTTGGACGCGGTGGTCAAGCCGCGCCTTTCCTGCTCGCGCTGTTGCTCCTCTTTCTCGGTTATACGGGTTTAGCCATAAGCCTTTGGCCAAACATCGTTCCGCCGTCTATTTCGATCTGGGATGCGGCAGCGCCGCCGCAAAGCCTGGGCTTTACCTTGGTCGGCGCCCTCCTCATCATTCCCTGCATTCTCACCTACACCGCATGGTCCTATTACGTTTTTCGCGGCAAAGTGAAGACCGGCGAGGGATATCACTGATGAAATCGCAACGAACGTCCGCGGTTATTTGGTTGTCCCGTTTTGGTTGGCTCGTGTTGCTGTGGTCGGGAAGCATCGTCGCATTGGCAATCGTGGCCCTGATCTTCCGATTTGTTATGCGGTCGGCTGGAATGACGAGCTAGATTTGGCCCTCACGCGTGAAGCCCCCGTCTGATGGCATGACCACCGGGTGCCAAGACCTGAGGCGGCTCAATATTTCCGTGCCGATAACGGCCCGCCTCTCCTATCAGAGACTTGCAGGACCAATCGGGTGGACACCCGCCCGGTTCTCACGATCCTAAATCAAGTATAGGAACGTCCCGTGAACTGTCTGGTGCTCCTCCACGACAGTTGTATAGGCGGAAGTTGCGCCGATCCCCCATCTGATCTGCAATCAAGATTCGGCAGATGAGCAACAAGCCCAACCTGCTCCACGGAGTTGCTGCGATGACAAATCTCAAGATCAACAGCGTCGCGTACGATCTTGATGTCACACCGGATACACCATTGCTCTAGGTTTTGCGCGACCTCCTGGGGCTGACGGGGACTAGTTCGGATGCGGCATAGCCCAATGCGGTGCTTGCACGGTTCACATCGGAGGACAGGCCGTGCGGTCTTGCGTTCTTCCTGTCGCAAATATCGGCGATCGTGAGATCACGACGATCGAGGCTGTTAGGCAATCTCCAGAAGGGCCCTCGTTCAAAACGCCTGGCTCGAACTGGAGGTCGTCCAGTGCGGTTATTGCCAGTCGGGGCAAATCAGCGACAGGGGTCGAGCAGGCGCTGGACTATCGCTGAGCAGCCCTAAACCTGAGTTCAGACTGGCTCGTCGAAAGGTTGTGAAGAATGCGCCATCCATCGTCGTGGATCGGTACGACGTCGACCGCCCAGGCCGAGGATCGGCTGCTCTCGCGTGAAACAGCCACCCTCGCCGACTGAGCGGATGCTGCCGGAAATACCTACACTTAGGTATTGCCTCTCCCAACGATCGGAATGCGCTGGCCTCGACGACAGTTGGATGGAACAGCACAAGATTTTCGAGGATTTTTTGATATGCTGGGGCTATCTCAAGGCTCGTCAATTGCGGGACACAGAAGGAGATTTCGTCAATGTCATCGCGTTTCCCAGCCGTACCTGCAGCATTCTTTGGCATGGTCCTCGGTCTCTGTGGGCTTAGCGGAAGCTGGCGCGCGGCACATTTGACTTGGGGTCTCCCTGCAGAAATCGGCGAAGCGATCATGATCGTCGCCTCGTTGGTCTGGGCAGCGCTGATCGCGCTCTATATCGGCAAGTGGATCATGGCTCGCGAGGCTGCACTGGCCGAGATCTTCCATCCGGTGCACTGCTGCTTCGTCGGGCTCGCCGGTGTCGCAACCATGCTGGTGGCGGGCGGCGCGGAAACCTACTCCCGTAATCTGGCACTGGCGCTTTATACCGTCGGCGCAATCTTCACAGTAGCCTTCGCAATCTGGCGTACCGGCGCGCTTTGGCAGGGAGGACGCGACCCTGCTCATACAACCGCAGTACTTTACTTGCCAACCGTTGCTGGAGGCTTTGTTGGCGGAATAGAGGCGGCCGGCCTCGGCCTTAGTGACATCGGCCAATACACCTTCGGCGCGGGATTGTTCGCGTGGTTTGCGATCGAGTCCGTACTGCTGCACAGGTTGTTGATAGCGCCGAACCTGGCAAGCACGCTGCGCCCGACACTGGGTATCCAGTTAGCGCCGCCTGCGGTGGGTGCCGTAACGCTGATCGCCGTGGCGCCCTCGGTGCCCTTTCCGTTCGTCCATGCCATGATCGGCTATGGCGTTCTGCAAGCATTGATCTTGCTGCGTCTGCTGCCGTGGATACTCAAGGAGCCCTTCACTCCGGCCTACTGGGCTTTCACATTCGGCGTGACGGCGCTGGCGACCGCGCCAATCCGATTGATCGAGCTTGGCGATCAAGGGGTCGTCACGATTCTTGCTCCGATCCTGTTTGTCTTCGCAAATATCGTTGTCCTCGTCGTTGCCTTAGGAACAGTATTCCGAATCGTACAGGGGCGGCTGCTCCCGAATAAGAATCCGCTTCTGCCGCCGCTGCCGCTTGATTCCCGATGATAAAGTTGGCAGGGCGGACGACGCCATTGCCCCTCGACCTAAATGAGACAACAACACGTTTCATAGACGTTTCGTGTGCGCCAACCAGTTGCCTCATTCTCGGCTACACGAAGAAAGGTACACGTTATGAACAGTTCCACTGTTTGGTTCATCACCGGCTGCTCGAGCGGTTTTGGCAACGAGCTTGCGAAACAAGTCATCGCTCGCGGTGACCGTGTTGTTGTCTCCGCCCGCGACAAGGCGAAACTAAGCCCCCTTATAAAGGGTCATGAGGCAACGACACTCGCGCTAGACCTCGACGTGACGCGGGTGGAGCAAATCGAAGCGGCCGTAAAAGCGGCCGCTGACCGTTTTGGTCAAGTCGACATTCTGGTCAACAATGCGGGTTATGGCTACTTGTCGACTGTCGAGGAAGGAGATGAAACAGAAATCAGGCGCCAGTTCGATGCAAACGTTTTTGGGCTGTTTGCCATGACGCGTGCCGTGCTGCCGATGATGCGCCAGCAGCGACGCGGACACGTTATCAGTATTAGCTCGGTCGCGGGCTTGGTCGGATTCCCGGGATCTGGCTACTATGCTGCGAGCAAACACGCGATCGAAGGCTGGTCAGATTCGTTGGCTGCCGAAGGCCAGCCGCTCGGCCTTCAGGTGACCTGCATCGAACCTGGCCCGTTTCGCACGGATTGGGCAGGACGCTCATTGACACAGACATCGAACAAAATAGCTGACTATGCCGAAACAGCGGGTGTTCGTCTCACCAATACCAAGCTCCAGAGCGGCAAGCAGCCCGGCGATCCAGTCCGGGCAGCGCAAGCCATAATCCAGATCGCCGGACAAGCAAACGCTCCTCGTCATCTCGTGCTCGGTGCCTTCGGCGTCGATCAGGTCACCAAAAAACTACAACGCACATTGTCCGACATCGAAACATGGAGAGAAATCGGCCTAGGCACCGATTTCCCGGTCACCTGATACGCCACCTTCGTAGACAGCAAGCTCCTGGAGCATCATTCAAGCGTCCGATGAGTTGTTCAGCAAAGCTGCTTGCCTTGGCAACCTTATGAAACCGGTGAGCCACGTCAAAGGCATCACGAAATTGCCCCATCGTCATGCAGCTGGCATATGTGCCCCAGAGAACATGGAGTTGGTGATCCTTCTCACCGAGTTCATCGGCCAGCTTAAGCGCTTCAATGGAGCCTGCTCCGACTATCGACAACCGTGTCTAACTTCCAGCCAGCCACCGCTAATGGCCAAAACGACGTCTAGACTATAACGGGACTTCTAACGCGGCCTCCAAACAATCGATCAGGATCTGGACGTCAACGGGTTTTCCTAAAAAACATCGAGCGCCACCTTTGAGGGCTTTCTCCCGGGTTCCTTCGTCTCCGTGCGACGTCACAAAAATGATCGCCGGACTGTCGTCTTCCTGATTCAGAATT
>DASWQB010000512.1:0-1746 GCA_036398335.1 Afipia sp.
CCGATCTCTTCCGCGCTTTTCTCAATGTTCAGCGAATGCTTTCGCGGTGCCACCACCTGAATCCTAGAATGCACCGCGTAACGCTGTTGGGGTGGCGCTTATGACCGACGCGTAATGATTTTAGCCGACCTCCGCTGAAGCTACTAGCGCGGCGTGCCGGGTATATCTGCGCCTATCTTGGTTGCCGTCAGCTCACGATCGAACCGTCGGAAGACCGCAGATCCCGTTTGACAATGGTCGGCGTAGGCGCGCACATCACCGCTGCCTCGCCAGGCGGACCGCGATATGACGACAGTCTGCCCCCCGAAGAGCGGACGAGTGAAGAGAACGGCATCTGGATGTGCGAGTTGCATGGGAAACAGGTCGACGACAACGCCAGTCGATACACGGCAGAGACTCTGGAGCGCTGGAAATCCTAACATCATGAGTGGATACATGCGCGCATCGCCAGTGCCGACAGCGTGCTCAAGCACGGAATCACCGGTATCGCTATCGAAAATGTCGGTCTATTCCATCAGCCGCATGACGAGCGCCGCTTGAGCGATCGACACGAACAGAGCCACATACCACCAAATGGAAAACGACATGAAACCCAAGGTCACGTTGCTGATGATTACATCCATCGATGGTCGCTTGCATCCCAGCCGCTTCACGAGCAGCCCGGATGGAGAGCGCAGCGATTGGTCGGCGCAGTACGAAAAGGTTCACGAGACGCTCAAAGCGGAGGCATGGCTGGTCGGTCGTGTCACGATGGCCGAGATGAGCAAGGCGGCACCGCACGCGCCGTCCGATGCGACCAAAGTCAAGAAGCCGATTCACATCGCGAGCCGAAACGCCGGGAGCTATGCCGTCGCACTCGACCCGTCGGGCAAAGTCCACTTCAGGATCGGGGGTCTGGCGGGGGACCACGTGATTGCCCTGCTGGGGAGCGAAGTCCCGGACAGTCACCTCGCAGAGTTGGCAGCCGATGGCGTGTCGTACATTGTTTCGGAGAAAGCGGACATTGATATCGCCGCCATGCTCGATAGTCTTGGACGGGAGTTTGGTATCCGCCACCTCGTACTTGAAGGGGGCGCTGGCACCAACGGCGCTTTCCTCGCTGCGGGTGCGGTTGACGAAATGCGGATTCTGGTCGCGCCGGCTATCGACGGCGGGGAGAATGTCCAGGGAATTGTAACTTACGGCGACGGGCTCGCCGGCAAGCTGCAACTTCGGCTCCTGTCCGTTGAAACATTGGAACATGGGGTGGTGCAGTTACACTATGCCGTCTCGCCGCCCGAGAGCTGAACCAATCCTCAGAAAGCCAGGTTGAGCAGCCAACGATGCAGGTTGCGGGGCGGCAACGCGACCGTTCGCATCGCGAAGCCGAATCAGCACGCGGACTCAAGGCACGGAAAATTACAAGAATTGCAATTCATCCATAATCGGCGAGCCTGAAGATCAGAGCAAGGGAGATTCTCTTGATGTCGATCGTTGGTCTATCCGAGGCTCAGGTTTGGCATACTCGCGCGGCGCAGGCCCGGAGAATTGCGAGCATGCTTTCCGCCAGTGATGCCGCCCTGCTCGAATCCTACGCCAAGGAATGCGACGAGCACCTCTGCACCGCGCTGCATAAAATCGCAGAGCAGCGCCCCCCGCCCGGAGCAACCTGGACGAACGAATTCCATGGGTTGAAGCAAGCTACCCACCGCCATGGTCGTGCTGCCTAATCTAGTTTCAGCCGCCTATCCGCTCCGTCCGTTTAGC
>DASWQB010000513.1:0-1848 GCA_036398335.1 Afipia sp.
CCTGCATCTGGTGATTGGACGCGCGCTCGGAGCGTTCCGGCATCGCATAGGGCAGTGCGCCGCCGGTCGCGTGCTTGAACCACTCATAGCCCATCAGCAGCACGGCCTGCGCCAGATTGAGCGAAGCGAAACCGGGGTTCACGGGAAACGTGATGATGCGATTGGCCAGCGCGACTTCCTCGTTCTGCAGACCGTAGCGCTCACGGCCGAACAGGATGGCCGCCGTGCCGCCTTGCGCGATCTCCCCTGTCATCTCAACCGCGGCGGCGTCCGGGCCGACCACCGGCTTGGCCTGATCGTGCGCGCGGGCGGTGGTGGCGAACAGCAGTGAGCAATCGGCCACCGCCGCCTCGACGGTATCGAACAGCTCAACAGCATTCAGAATGTGATCGGCCCCCGCCGCCGCGCGCTGCGCCGTCATGCTCGGCCAGCCGTCGCGCGGCTTCACCAAACGTAAACGAGTTAGTCCGAAATTACCCATGGCGCGCGCGGCCATGCCGATGTTTTCGCCGAGCTGCGGCTCGACCAGAACAACGATGGGTCCGGCGAGATCGATCAGCGCCTTGGTCTTGTCCGTTCCGGACATCGGTCTGCCTTCGGGTTTTGAATCATTGGCCAAAGCAGGTGATTCAACCATCGCGCCTGTTGATTCAAGTGCTTATGGATTTGAATCAACGCGCGAAGGCGCTGAATCAAGTTGTGAAGGTTTTGAATCCAGGACCGAGGATTTTGAATCAAGCCGTGAGAGCGTTGATTCAACCACTTAAGACATTGATTCAAGTTCTGAAGAGACAGAATCAAGCCCTGAAAAAACCAGCCAAAAGGGCCATCGCGCCGTCGGTAATTCCATAATAAAATGAATAGGTTACCGAATCGTGTTGATCGCCGATTCCGCCGAAAAAACAGGCGGTGCTGCCCGGCGCCAGCGGCGCAGCCCTCTACTGCTTTGGGCTGCCTTTCGCGCCCGCAAGCGGAATGCTATAGCCGCCGCCAGCGCTTCACCCTCCCGAAATTCCATTCAGAAAGCACGATCAGCCATGGCCAAAATCAAGGTGACCAACCCCGTCGTCGAACTCGATGGCGACGAAATGACGAGGATCATCTGGCAGTACATCAAGGACAAGCTCATCAACCCCTTCCTTGATATCGACCTGCAATATTACGACCTCGGGATGGAGCACCGCGACGCGACCAACGACCAGGTCACCATCGACGCCGCCAACGCGATCAAGAAAGTCGGCGTCGGCGTCAAATGCGCGACCATCACCCCGGACGAAGCCCGCGTGAAGGAATTCGGCCTCAAGGAAATGTGGAAGTCGCCGAACGGCACCATCCGCAACATTCTGGGCGGCGTGATCTTCCGTGAGCCGATCATCTGCAAGAACGTGCCGCGTCTCGTGCCGGGCTGGACCAAGCCGATCATCATCGGCCGCCATGCTTACGGCGATCAGTATCGCGCCACCGATTTCAAATTCCCCGGAAAGGGTCTGCTGACGATGAAGTTCGTCGGCGAAGACGGCACCGTGATGGAGAAAGAGGTGTTCAAGACTCCCGGCGCCGGCAGCGCGATGGGCATGTACAACCTTGACGACTCGATCAAGGATTTCGCCCGCGCCTCGCTCAACATGGGCCTGTCCAAGAACTATTCGGTCTATTTGTCGACCAAGAACACCATCCTCAAGGTCTATGACGGCCGCTTCAAAGACATCTTCCAGGACATTTTCGACAAGGAATTCAAGGCGAAATTCGACGCCAAGAAGATCACCTACGAGCACCGCCTGATCGACGACATGGTGGCTGCGGCGATGAAATGGTCGGGCGGCTATGTCTGGGCCTGCAAGAACTACG
>DASWQB010000514.1:0-3350 GCA_036398335.1 Afipia sp.
GATTCACGACAAGCAGCCGATGTTCACGCTTCGTCACGCGATCTGTCACGTTCCAGAACAACATCCGTTCAAATTTTAAACGATCCGTTGATCATCCGGGCGATGCATCAAAACAGGATTCCATAAAAACGTTCGAGAAAAATTCGAAGAAAGCATTTCAATAAAACAGCCAACGAAAACGACCGGGCAAACGCCCGAACCCTGCTACGGCGGACGTTCGCGCGCTGCCATCCATGCCAGCGCGAGATACAAAGCCAGCATCACGAGCGCGAACAGCACAGTGAAAATATGTCCGCCATAAATGGCGGGAAACATCAGTTCGATCACCGCCATCGACACAATCATGGTGAGCCACACCACCGCGCCCCATGGCGTGGCGAGCCACAATCCGACGGCGGCGACAAGCTGGATCACCGCGAAATAGACGGTGGCGGATTGCCACTGCGTGGTCTGCGCTTCGAATGCGCCGTCTCCCCCGCCAATGAAGCCGGTGATCTGCGCCCAATTATACAGCCCCATCGCCATCGACAGCACCGCCATCGCGCGCAGGAATATCACGAGCCGTCCGGTCCAGACCTGCGCGCCGGACTCGGTGTCGTCCGGCAGCGTCAAGCCGCCGCTGATCTGCTCGCGCTGTTCGGTTTCCTCTTCACCGGAGAAAGGAAACCGCGCCTTCATCGTTCTTTGGGGTTCATCATTCATCGCCATGAAGTCTTGGTCGCTCGGCGCGGTAAAATCAATCGTGATGTTTGGTTCGGTGACGGGACCCGCGAAAAGTGCTAAAGCGCGGCAACACATTGCGGAGACATGAAAATGGCGATCAAATTCGGGCGGCCGATTGAAATGCGTGACGGTCCGCTCTCGAAGGAGATGTCCCCGAAGACCGCCGGCCACGCCTCCCCCGCGCTCGATCTGCAGACCCGCATGCGCCGCAACCGCAAGTCCGAATGGGCGCGGCGGCTTGTGCGCGAGAATGTGCTGACCACCGACGATCTGATCTGGCCACTATTCGTGGCCGAGGGCGACAACACGCGCGCGCCAGTCGCTTCAATGCCGGGCGTGGATCGCCTCAGCGTCGATCAATGCGTGCGCGACGCCGAACGCGCGGTAAAGCTCGACATTCCATGCATCGCTCTGTTTCCCTATACCGAGGCCGCGCTACGCGATGCGGATGGCAGCGAGGCGCTCAACACCGACAATCTGGTGTGCCGCGCGGTGCGGGCGATCAAGCAGGAGTTTCCCGATCTCGGCATCCTGTGCGACGTCGCGCTCGATCCCTTCACCAGCCACGGCCATGACGGCCTGTTGCGGGATGACGGCGTCATCATGAATGACGAGACCGTGGCTGTTCTGGTGCAACAGGCGCTGGTGCAGGCTCAAGCGGGCTGCGACATCATCGCCCCCTCCGACATGATGGACGGCCGCGTCGCCGCTATCCGCCACGCGCTCGATGAAGCCGGTTATCTCGACGTGCAGATCATGGCCTATGCGGCGAAATATGCCTCGGCGTTTTACGGGCCGTTCCGCGATGCCATCGGCTCGGCCAAAACGCTGACCGGCGACAAGCGCACCTACCAGATGGACTATGCCAATTCCGACGAGGCGCTGCGCGAGGTCGAACTCGACATTGCCGAGGGCGCGGACATGGTGATGGTGAAGCCCGGCCTGCCCTATCTGGACATCGTGCGGCGCGTGAAGGACACCTTCGCGGTGCCGACCTTCGCCTATCAGGTCTCGGGCGAATATGCGATGATCGCAGGCGCCGCCAACAATGGCTGGATCGACGGCGAGCGCGCCATCATGGAAAGCCTGGTCGCGTTCAAGCGCGCGGGAGCCGACGGCGTGCTGACATACTTCGCGCCCAAAGCCGCGGAGAAGATTCGCGAGCGGCACTAAGGTGCCATTCCGCCAGCGGGACTGCACTCCATTTCTTTTTCTCCATGTCGCCGCACCGTCTTGCAGCGCGCGGGCGGCGGGGCCATTTTTGTCCGGTCGTACCCCGATGACGGCGAGGAGAGCACGATGTCCGATACCCAGAATTCCGGCGGCCAGAACGCAGGCAGCTCTGCGTGGCGCAACGATCCATATGGCGCGAGCGCGCCATATTACGACGCCAGCTACGATCCACGTCTTTATAGCGGCGTGCTGACCAAGCGCTTTATCGCGTTCCTGATCGACCTGTTCGTGCTGTCGATCCCGATCCTGCTGCTGACCATCTTCATCACGCTGTTCGGCATCGTGACCCTCGGTCTCGGCTGGGCGCTGTTCTGGCTGATCTCGCCGCTCTCGGTTGTGTGGGCCCTGGTTTATTACGGCGCCTCACTTGGCGGGCGGCATGGCGCGACCGTCGGCATGCGCATGATGGACATCAAAATGCTGACTCGCACCGGCGCACCTCCCTATTTTCTGCTCGGCGTGGCGCACGCCGTGCTGTACTGGGCCTCGGTATCGTTCCTGACGCCGTTTATCGTGCTGGTTGGCTTCTTCAACCGCCGCAGCCAGTTGCTGCACGACCTCCTGCTCGGAACCGTGATCGTGAATGCGTCGGTCAATCTGCCGGTTGTGCAACCCGCGCGTCCGATGTGAACAAGGCGTCCTGCGAAGCCAAGGCTCCTGCGAAGCGATGTCGAAAAACGTCAAGTACAAAAGCGCGTGTGAAACATGGCCCGTCAACATCACCCTTGTTGACGGTCGGCTGCCGCAGCGCAATGCTACCCGGCAGAGTACGAATCTTTCCGGAGGCTCCACAACGACGTGACACAGCACTCGCGCAACACGCCGCAGTTTTATCTCACGGCGCCGTCACCCTGCCCTTATCTGGAAGGCAAGCAGGAGCGCAAGGTGTTCACGCATCTTGTCGGCGACAAGGCCCCGGAACTCAACGATCTCCTCACCCATGGCGGCTTTCGCCGCAGCCAGTCGATCGCTTACCGTCCGGCCTGCGACCAGTGCCGCGCCTGCGTGTCGGTGCGTGTGGTCGCCAATGAATTCCGTGCCTCTCGCAATTTCCGCAAGGTGCTGTCGCGCAACGACGACATCGTCGGCGAATTGCGCAACGCGATCCCGACATCCGAACAATATTCGGTTTTCCGCGCCTATCTCGACGCGCGCCACCACGACGGCGGCATGGCCGACATGACGGTGCTCGACTACGCGATGATGGTCGAGGACAGCCACGTCTCCACCCGCATCATCGAATATCGCCGCCGCACGCCGGACACCGGCATCACCGGCAAAGGCGGCGATCTGATTGCGGTCGCGCTGACCGACATTCTCGGTGACGGCCTGTCTATGGTCTATTCGTTCTTCGAGCCCGGCGAAGCCAGCCGCTCGCTCGGCACCTTCATGAT
>DASWQB010000515.1:0-1980 GCA_036398335.1 Afipia sp.
GTCAGGCTTGCCGCCGCCGCCCTTGCCCCCGAGCAGTTCGGATGCCTTGCGCACGAGATCGACAGCGGAGAAACGCTGCGTGAGATCCGGCGTGACGCCGACGACCACGCTGGCCTTTCCGTCCTCGCTGGTTGCGATCAGCGCGACGACGCCCGAGCCGAGCTGCTGCTTGCCGGCATCCGCGAGGCTCTTGAGATCCTTGATCTCGACGCCCTGCACGGTCCGGCCCATGAACTTCACGTCGCCGACGGTGCGAATATCGGACGTGGCACTCGCCCCGTTACCGGCACCAGCGCCCATCGCAAGTTTCTTGCGCGCGTCGGAGAGTGAATTTTCGAGTTTCTTTCGCTCCTCGACAAGGGCCGCGATGCGCGCCGGCAAATCATCCAGCGTCGTTTTGAGTTCGGCGGCGGCGTTCTTCGCGGTCTGGATGCTGTCATTGGCGGCATGGCGCGCGTTATGACCCGTCAGCGCCTCGATGCGGCGTACGCCCGACGCAACCGCGCTCTCGCCCGTCACCGAAATCAGGCCGATGTCTCCCGTGCGGCGCACGTGCGTGCCGCCGCACAGTTCAACGGACCAGCCGAGGGTGTTTCCCTGCGCCGCGCCCATCGACACCACGCGCACCTCGTCGCCGTATTTCTCGCCGAACAAGGCCCGCGCGCCGGCCTCGCGCGCATCGTCCACTGCCATCGAGCGCGTGACGACCTCGCCGTTTTCCAGCACGATATCGTTGGCGATATCCTCGATGCGCCGCAATTCGTCGGGCGTGATCGGCTTGGGATGAGAGAAGTCGAAACGGAGGCGGTCAGGAGCGACCAGCGAGCCGCGCTGCGCGATGTGATCGCCGAGTACCTGCCGCAGCGCCTCATGCAACAGATGAGTCGCCGAGTGGTTACGTCGAATATCACTGCGCCACTCATGGTCAACTTCAAGCCGGATCGAGTCGCCAATCTTTATGCTACCCTGCCTAACGGACACATTATGGATAATTAAATCACCAGCTTCTTTATGGGTGGTCAGCACTTCGGCGATGATCTCTCCATCCGAAGTACGCCGAATCCAACCCTTATCACTCACTTGCCCGCCAGATTCTGCGTAAAAGGGCGTCTGATTCAGCACTATCTCACCAGCATCCCCGGCTTTCAGTTCGCGAATTTCCGGGCCTCCTTTGATAATAGTCTGAACAACTGCCTCGCTGACTTCGGTGTCATATCCAAGAAATTCCGTCGCGCCGAACCTTTCGCGCAGCGGAAACCAATAATCCGCCGTCTTCATGTCACCAGAACCCGCCCACGCGGCGCGGGCCTTCTTGCGCTGCTCATCCATCGCATCGGTAAACGAGGCGATATCGACGCCGATGCCGCGTGTACGCAACGCGTCCTGCGTCAGGTCCAAAGGAAATCCATAGGTGTCGTAAAGCGTGAACGCCGTCTCGCCGTCGAACATATCGCCTTTTTTCAGGCTGCGGCTTTTCTCATCGAGAATGACAAGCCCGCGCTCCAGCGTCTTGCGAAAGCGGGTTTCTTCCAGCTTGAGGGTTTCCTCAATCAGCTTTTCGGCACGCACCAGTTCGGGATAGGCCTTGCCCATCTCGCGAACCAGCGCCCAGACGAGGCGATGCATCAGTGGCTCTTTGCTGCCCAGCAACTGGGCGTGGCGCATCGCGCGGCGCATGATCCGGCGCAGCACGTAGCCGCGCCCTTCATTCGATGGCAGCACGCCATCGGCAATCAGGAACGCCGAGGCGCGCAGATGGTCCGCGATCACGCGCAAGGATGCCTGCATCGGGCCGTGCGGATCGGCGCCGGTCAAATCCGAGATCGCGCGGATCAATGCAACGAACAGGTCAATGTCGTAATTGTTGTGCTTGCCCTGCAGCACGGCCGCCATGCGCTCCAGCCCCATGCCGGTGTCGATCGAGGGATGCGGCAGCGGCGTACGGTTGCCCGGCGCGACCTGCTCGAACTGCATGAACAC
>DASWQB010000516.1:0-3696 GCA_036398335.1 Afipia sp.
CGAGATTGCGGTGTGGTGCGAGGAGCGGGTGCCGCTGGAGACGCCGGTCAACATTCATCTGACCGGATGCCATCACACCTGCGCGCAGCATTACATCGGCGACATCGGTCTTATCGGCGCGCGTGTGTCCATCAATGAGGAGGGCGATACCGTCGACGGCTATCACGTGCTGGTCGGCGGCGGGTACGGCACCGAGGCTGCGATCGCGCGCGAGCTTTATCAGAATGTGAAGGCGGAGGATGCGCCGAAAACCATTGAACACATTCTGAAAGCCTATGTCGCCAACCGCACATCGCCGGAAGAAACATTCGTCAGTTTTGCCAAGCGCAACGACGTCGAAAGCATCAAGCGAATGGCGGAGGCCGTTTCATGAACCAGGTGTCTCCAGTTCCCAGGGTCGATCTCATTCCCGAAACCGCGCCGTTCACGCCCGAGCAGCGCAACTGGCTGAACGGATTTTTCGCCGGCCTCATCTCGCTGGATAACGTGGCGACGCCGCTGTCAGCCGAGCAGGGCGTGGCGGTGATGAAAAGCGCGGGCGACGGCGATGACGGCGAAGCGCCGTGGCATGACCAGACCATGCCGATGGGCGAGCGCTTGAAACTCGCCGAGGGCCGTCCGGTACGCCGAAAGATGATGGCGGCGATGGCGCAGCAGGATTGCGGCCAATGCGGCTACAACTGTAACGACTATTCGGATGCGATCGCCAGCAAGGCAGAGGCGCGGCTCAATCTATGCGTGCCGGGCGGCAAGGAAACCGCGCGCATGCTCAAGACCCTTTACGGGGAGTTGGATAAGGCGCCCTCTGCCGCATCGTCACCGATGGCGGATGCGGTTACAGACACTGTAGCCGCAAAGCCGACAGGCGAGCCCGGCCGCTCGCGAGACAATCCTGTTGACGCCGTGTTCCTGTCGCGCCGTCTACTCAACAAGCCGGGTTCGGAGAAGGAAACCTGGCATATCGAATTCGATCTCTCCGGTCCCGGTCTCGATTATGTCGTCGGCGACTCGTTCGGGGTTTTCGCGCGCAACGATCTTGGGCTTGTCGATCAGATCATTGCGATGCTCGGCGTATCGCATACGACAGAAATCAACGGCAAGACGCTGCGCGACGTGTTGGTTGAGGACGTGTCGCTCGCACCGGCACCCGATACGCTGTTCGAACTGATGTCCTTCATCACCGGCGGTGTGCTGCGTGAGAAGGCGACCGCGCTCGCCAAGGGCGAAGACCCCGATGGCGATGCCGCCAATCTCGACGTGATGGCGACGCTGCAAAAATTCGCAAGCGTGCGTCCGCACCCCGAGGCCTTCATCGAGGCGTTGGAGCCGCTACAGCCGCGGCTCTATTCGATTTCGTCGTCTCACAACGCGACGCCGGGACGCTTGTCCCTGACCGTCGATACCGTCCGATACGTGATCGGCAAGCGCAAACGCCTCGGCGTCGCGTCAACCTTTCTGGCCGAGCGGATTGCTCCTGGCGACAGGCTCAAGGTTTACGTCCAGAAGGCGCATGGCTTTGGTTTGCCGGACGATCCGAACGTGCCGGTCATCATGATCGGACCCGGCACCGGCGTTGCGCCGTTTCGCGCCTTCCTGCATGACCGGCAGGCAACGAAGGCACCGGGCCGCAATTGGCTGTTCTTCGGCCATCAGCGCAGCGATTGCGATTTCTTTTATGCTGATGAATTGAACGCGATGAAAACAGCGGGCGTTCTTAACCGGCTTTCGCTCGCCTGGTCGCGTGACACCGGCGAGAAATTCTATGTGCAGGATCGCATGCGTGAAGTGGGGCGCGACTTGTGGTCGTGGTTGGCGGATGGCGCGCATGTCTATGTCTGCGGCGATGCCAAACGGATGGCGAAGGATGTCGAGCGGGCGCTGGTCGATATCGCCGCGCAGTTCGGCGCGCGAACGAGCGACGAGGCCGTGGCCTTCGTTGCCGATTTGAAGAAAAACGGACGGTACCAGCAGGATGTTTATTGAGTCGCGCGTCGCTTCCGAAAAACCGACGAGAACAAAATGGGCCGCCATGGCAGCAGCGAGAGAGTATTTCTCTCCCGTTTTGCGCGCGACTGAAATGATTTCGTCTTTTCCCCGCGCATCTTGCGTTTTGCCGTTGCAGTCATTCATTCTGACATTCAATGGTCTTCTGGAGATCAAGAATGTCGCGACATTTCGGCAATCCATCGCATGCCAAAACAGAGGTGCTTTCACCGAAGGCGCGGCCTCTCGATCTGCTGGCAATTTATGGCGCCTTCGGGTTGATCGCCGCGATCGTGTTCGGAACGGTTTTCGGCCGCTTGTTCTGATCCGTCAGCCTGCCGTCCTGCGGGTTCGCGCATGACGGTATTCGATCCCGCGCTCAAAGCCACGAAAACCACCTGTCCCTATTGCGGTGTCGGCTGCGGCGTACTCGCCACGCCAGACGACAAGGGCGGCGCGGCAATTTCCGGCGATCCGGACCACCCGGCCAACAAGGGACGGCTGTGCTCGAAAGGATCGGCGCTCGGCGAAACGCTCGGCGCTCGCGAGCGCCTGCTGCACCCGATGGTGCGTTGCTCCGATGGCGAATTGCAGCAGGTCGCCTGGAGCGATGCGCTCGATCATGTCGCGCATCGTTTCAAACACATCATCGCCAAGCATGGTCCTGACTCGGTCGCGTTCTATCTGTCAGGCCAGTTGCTCACCGAGGATTATTACGTCGCCAACAAGCTGATGAAGGGTTTCATCGGCAGCGCCAATGTCGACACCAATTCGCGGCTATGCATGTCGTCGTCGGTCGCCGGGCATCGCCGTGCTTTCGGCTCCGATACCGTGCCCGGAAACTATGAGGATCTCGATCAGGCAGACCTTCTGATTCTGGTGGGATCCAATGCAGCCTGGTGCCATCCGATACTGTTCCAGCGCATGCTGGCCAACAAGCAGGCGCGCGGCGCGCGCATCGTGGTGATCGATCCGCGCCACACCGAAACCTCTGGCGATGCCGATCTGTTTCTCGGACTGAGGCCGGGGACCGACACCGCATTGTTCTCCGGCTTGCTCGCTTACCTCGCCGATAACGGCGCTCTCGATCGTGACTACATCGACAATCACACAACGGGGCTCGACGCCGCGCTGACGCGCGCGCGCCACATCGCCGGCGGCATTTCCACGACCGCGCTGGCGACCGGGCTGCACGAAGCGGATGTCGCGGCGTTCTTCAAGATGTTTCTCGACACGCCGAAGGTCGTCACGCTGTATTCGCAGGGCGTCAACCAGTCGGCGCAAGGCACCGACAAGGTCAACGCCATCGTCAATTGCCATCTCGCCACCGCGCGGATCGGCAAACCCGGCGCGTCGCCGTTCTCGCTGACAGGCCAGCCCAATGCGATGGGTGGACGCGAGGTCGGCGGCCTCGCCAACCAGCTCGCCGCGCATATGAACTTCACACCGAAGGACATCGACCGTGTACGCCGCTTCTGGAAGGCGCCGCGTATCGCAACGCACGAAGGCCTGAAAGCCGTACAAATGTTCAACGCCATCGCGCGTGGACATATCAAGGCGCTTTGGGTGATGGGAACAAATCCGGCGGTGTCGCTGCCGAACGCCGACGCGGCGCGCGCAGCGATGCGCAAGCTCGATCTTCTGGTGATATCCGAAAATGTTCGGTCCAACGATAGCGTCAATTCCGGCGCTCACGTGCTGCTGCCGGCGCAG
>DASWQB010000517.1:0-2011 GCA_036398335.1 Afipia sp.
TCGGCTGCGCAGCGATTGTTCGTGTCGCAGCGGCGTTTTCTCGGAATCCGCGACCGAAAGATGCCATTCATCATCGGTGTCGCCGGATCGGTGGCGGTCGGTAAATCGACCACCGCGCGCGTGTTGCAGGCGCTGCTTGCCAGATGGTCGCCGAAGCCGAAGGTCGACCTCGTCACCACTGACGGCTTTCTCTATCCCAACGCGATTCTTGAGCGCGAAGGGCTGATGCAGAAAAAGGGCTTTCCTGAAAGCTACGATCTGCGCGCGCTGTTGGGATTTTTAAGCGATGTCAAAGCGGGGCGGCGCAATGTGCAAGTGCCGGTCTATTCGCATCTGACCTACGACATCATTCCGAACGAAACCATCGAGATCGACCAGCCCGACATTCTCATCGTGGAAGGGCTGAACGTTTTGCAGACGAGCCGCCTGCCGAGCGATGGCAAGGCGATTCCGTTCGTCTCGGATTTCTTCGATTTCTCGGTTTATATCGATGCCGATGAGGATGTCTTGAAACAATGGTACGTCGAACGCTTTCTGGCGTTGCGCGACACGGCGTTCAACGACCCGCGCTCCTACTTCAACCGCTACGCGACCATGTCGGACGCTGATGCGACCAAGAAGGCGCTGTCGATCTGGAACGCCACCAATCTCGTGAACCTGCGCGAGAATGTGCTGCCGACACGGCCGCGCGCGACGCTGATCCTGAAAAAAGGCGCGGCGCATATCATTGAGGCGGTATCGCTGCGGCGGCTATAAAACTGAAGTTTGTTTTAGGCGGCGTGGCGCTCGGCGTCGGCGCCGAAATGACCGATATAGCGAGACGCGATCCCGGAGACCGGCATCACCACCAGAACGTCGGTGGTGCCGAACTGATGATCGATCACGGCTCCGTCGCCGATGAAGGCGCCGACCCGCAGATAGCCCTTGATCAGCGGCGGCAATTCGCGAAGCGCGGCCTTGGTGTCAATCTTGTCCTTGGCAAGCCGGTTCATTTCGATATGACGCGAATCGTGCGCGCGTGCGCGCCATTCCTCGGGTGCCGGAGCGAAATGATGCAGGAACGATAGCGGCAGCGCGAGTCTGTCGGGATCGGTGCCTTCAAAGCTGGCGCAGCCGATCATCACATCCATGCGGTGACGGCGCACATAAGTCCAGACGCCATGCCAGAGCAGTTCAACGGTGCGTTTGGTGCGATACGGCGGCAGCACGCAGGAGCGTCCCAGCTCGAGGAAGCGCAGATCGGAGTGGCGCTCCATCATCCCTGACACATCGAACTCGTCTTCAGTATAGAAACCGCCATGGGCCTCGGCAACATCCTGACGGAGCAGCCGGTAGGTGCCGACGACGGGCGGCTTGCCGCTCAGCGAAGGTTTGGCGGCGTGATCGACCACCATCAGGTGATCGCAAATCTTGTCGAAGGTGTCCTTGTCGCGCCGTGCCAGCATCGTCGCCGCATCGGCGATCGCCGTGCCGTCTTTGTAAAACACCTTGTAGCGCAGCTTCTGCGCGCGCTTGATGTCGCCCTTCTTTTCGGCCAGCCGCACTTCCAGCGGGCCGATGCGGCCGAGTGTCGCGGGTTGGGAGAACGCCGAATGGAGGGGCTGGGCGCCGGGCGGTCGCAGTCCGGGCACCAGCCAAGTCGCGGCCGCGCTCGCGGCTGTCTTTGCGCTCACCGCCGTTTTTACGATTTGCGGCGCGAGAAATTGCTGCATCAAGCCGGGGGGCTTCAAATTCAGGCCTGGTTTCAGGTTCAGGCTTGGCTTCAAGTCCAAGCCTGCCTTCAGGTCAACGTGTCCGTCCCCACGCATTGAAATCCTTGCGGCCGCGGATATCGATTCGAATCGAGGCGGCACTTGGATGTCAATAAACACGCGCGTCATAAGGTTTTATGACAACCGCATGCGTCCTGTGGATACGACAGTTTGATGAAATTCGAACTCAGGCAGCCAGATGCGGGGACGAGGCAACGCCCATGAGCGCCTCGGCCAGCTTGTCCCGATCGAGCGGCTTG
>DASWQB010000518.1:0-5988 GCA_036398335.1 Afipia sp.
CACTGGACCATGTTAACGCCGTGAATTGGATCGCCGCCGACACCGACCGTGGTCGACTGACCCAGATTCTCCGCCGACACCTGGGCGACGACTTCGCTGGTCAACGAGGCCGAACGTGACACGATGCCGATGCCACCGGGCCTCTCGCTGCCCGTTGCCATCACGCCGATCATGCACACGTCCGGCGCGAGGATGCCTTGCGAGTTAGGTCCGATCAGCTTTGTCTTCGAGCCGTCGAGCGCCTGACGCACCCTCACCATGTCGAGCGCGGGCACGCGCTCAGTCACAACCACCACCAGCGGCACCTCCGCTTCGATGGCTTCGATCATCGCGTTCGCAGCATTGGCCGGCGGCACGAAAATCATGCTGGCATTGGCCTTGGTCTCAGTGATCGCCTTCTTCATGTTGTCGAAGATCGGCAAATTGAGATGCGAGCGCCCGCCCTTGCCCGGCGTGACGCCGCCGACCACCGTGGTGCCGTATTCCATCATGCGCGCGGTGTGATGCGTGCCGGCCCAGCCGGTCATGCCCTGACACAGAACGCGGGTGTCCTTGTCCACCAGAATGGCCATGTTCACGCTCCCTTTTGCGCGACCGCGACCACGCGCGTCGCCGCCGACCACATGTCCGGGCAGTTCTCGACCTTGCAGCCGAAGCTGACGAAACGATCCCGCGCGAATTCGGCGTTGTTGCCGGCGAGGCGCGCGACGATCGGCAGCGAGCGTCCGGTGCGGCGGATCGCGATGCCAAGCCCCTCCGCGATGGTGTCGCAAGGCTGCATCCCGCCGCCATGGACATTGAGGAAGATCGCCTTCAGCGCAGGATTGTCGAGCAGCAGCCCAAAGCCATAAGCCACATCAAGGCTGGTCGCCGTGGTACGAATGTCCATGAAATTTCCGGGACGTCCTCCCGCCGCGCTCACAAGATCGACGGTTGCAAGACCGAGGCCTGCGCCGTTGGCGACGAGACCGATATTGCCATCCATGCTCACATAATTGAGCTGATGGCGCTGCGCTTCGACCTCACGCTGATCGACCTCGTCTTCATCGCGGAGCGCCGCGAGGTCGGGATGGCGGAACAGGGCATTGTCCTCCAGCACCATCTTCACGTCTAACGCCTGAAAACTGCCGTCACGCAAAATCGCCAGCGGATTGATCTCGATCAGGCTGGCGTCGCGTTCGACGAAGGCGCGGCGCAAGCCATCGACCATCGTCTCGAACGCATCCAGCGAACCGGCATCGACGCGGATGCGGCTGGCGAACGCCTTGACCTCGTCGGCGCGGCGCGCACGGCCATCGCCAAGACTGAGGCGCTCCAGTTTCAGTTCGCCGCGCGCCGCGCGCTCCTCGATGTCGTCGCCGCCCTTCGCCGCGCCGAGCAGCGTGACCTGCCCGCTCGAGCCATCGACCAGAAGCGCAATATAAAGATCGCGCACCCGCTCGACGCCGACTTCGAGATAGAGCCGCTTGACCACGCGGCCGGCCGGGCCGGTCTGCGCGGTGACGAGTTTCTTGCCGAGCAGCTTGGCGGCGGCAGCCTTCGCTTCGCTCGCGGAATGTACAAGCTGGACGCCGCCTGCCTTGCCGCGCGCGCCGGCATGAACCTGCGCCTTGACGGCAATGATGGGTGAACCAAGTTCGGTCGCGATTACACCGGCCTGATCGACGGTGATCGCCACTTTGCCGCCCGGCGTCGGCAGGCCGTAGCCAGCCAACAGTTCTTTCGCCTGAAACTCGTGCAGATTCATGCGCAACCTCCCTGCGTCTTCAGCGCTCCCTTGCCTGTTGGCATCAAGTGCTCTGGTGGCACTTTGTTCGGCGGCGCGGATAGAACGTCTGGCATACTAAATACCAAAACCGGGCAGTCTGCAACGCGCCAATGCGCGCGGCCTCAAACTCTTATCACGACTGCGCGCGCTTCGCCTATCCGGCCGCATTGCGGCTTTTCATTTGCATGCAATTGCCCTATTCGCCTGACGCTCTGCTCCTCCAGTCCGAAAGAATGCAACGATGAAGGCCTATGTTTATGGCGCAAATGGAGCCGCGCTGACCGAAATCGAAAAACCCAAGCCGACGGGTACGCAGGTGCTGGTCCATGTTCGCGCTTGCGGTATGAACCGCGCGGATTTGGGCATGATCGCTGGCCATGTTCACGGCGCGGCAGGCGGGGCCGGAACAGTGCTCGGCATGGAATTCGCCGGCGAGGTCGCCGAACTCGGGCCGGATGCGAAAAATGTGAAGGTCGGTGAGCGGGTGATGGCTTCGGGCACGGGCGGCTATGCCGAATACGCGCTGGCCGATCATGGACGTCTTCTTCCGATCCCCGCTTCGATGAGTTTCGAGGATGCGGCGACGCTGACGCTGGCGCTGACCACAATGCACAACGCGCTCGTGACCGTCGGCGGTCTGCAAAGCGGCCAATCGGTGCTGGTGCAAGGCGCAAGCGCAGGCGTCGGACTGATGGCGATGCAGATCGCAAAGTTCAAAGGCGCGAAGCTGGTGATCGGCTCGTCCACCGACGCCGCAAAGCGCGCGAAGCTGACCGACCACGGCGCCGACCTCGCCATCGACTCCAATGACCCAGGCTGGGTGGATCAGGTGTTGAAAGCGACCGAAGGCAAGGGAGTCGATCTCATCATCGATCAGGTGTCAGGCAAGCTCGTCAACCAGAACCTCGCCGCGACGAAAGTGCTCGGCCGCATCGTCAATGTCGGCCGCCTCGGCGGCACCCACGGCGATTTCGACTTCGATCTGCACGCGGCGCGGCGCATCAGCTATATCGGCGTCACCTTCCGCACTCGCTCGATCGAGGAAATCCGCGACATCTTCGCGCGTGCGAAGGCCGATCTGTGGCCGGCGGTGGAATCCGGCAAGCTCAAACTGCCGATCGCGCGCGTGTTCCCTTTCGCAGAGATCACCAACGCTGTCGCCTTCATGTCGGCGAACCGGCATTTCGGCAAGATCGTTCTCACGCTGTGAGACACGACGCGCGCGATTCAAAAACCGCGCGCAAGAGTCAGCCAAGCGAGTCCGAAGCGCGCGTGTTCTTGGTTCGGACTCACTTTTCGAGTCATGGAATCGCGTGCAGAAGATTTATTTTCGATTAACGATTCGTTGACTCTCGACAGGCTCCGAAAACTGGATTCAAATCGATTCGATTCGAACAGGCACTGAAGCGTGTTTTTCGGACGGGGGCGATGGGAATGCAGGGGGGTCGAGCATGTCGCGCGCGCAGATAGCGGGCACGTGTGTCCAGTCCGATTCGATCAAGGGACTGGCACAATCGATCGCGAAGCCGGCCTATCAGCGGCTGGTCGTCGCCGAGCCTCTTCTGCGCCGCGCCGTCCCCACCCTCATCATCGCTTTTCTCATTACGATTTTTGTCGGCGCGTTCGTTCAAATCATTGATCAGACTCGCCAAAAGCGCGCGGCGATGAAGCGCGACGTGTCCGCGCTCGCCGATGTGCTGGCCGAGCGCCTCGATCGCATCGGCCCGGTGCGTCAAAGCCGCGATGCGGTGTCGGGACGGTTGCAGCTTGTACTTCCCTCTCTGATACCGAACTGGGCGATCACGGCGGGACGCCACATCCTGATCGGCGGCATCGAGCAACGCGTGCTGGCGCGCTACCCGGCCGACGGTCTGCCCGCCGAACCCGATTCCATTCTTGATGTGATCGGCGCGGCGCAATCTTTCGTCACGCAAGGAACGCAAGACGCCGTCATCGAGACGACGCTGCCGAACGGCCGTCAGGCCTTTATCACGCAGCGCTCCGTCAAGTCCCTGCCCGGCCAAATCGTGGTCGTTCAGGAACAACTCGAATCGGCATGGCGTTCGGACGCCGCGCTTCAGGTGACATTGTCAGCGACGACAGGCTTCGTCGTACTCATTCTCGGCTTCGCGTTTCACTGGCAATCGAGCCGCGCCCGCGAAGGCGACCTTATCAATGACGCGGTGCGCAGCCGCATCGACACCGCGCTCAATCGCGGCCGCTGCGGATTGTGGGACTGGGATTTGTCGCGGGGGCGGATTTTCTGGTCGCAGTCGATGTTCGAGATTCTCGGGCTGGAAAGCCGCAGCGATCTTCTCGCCTTCGGCGAGGTCAACGCGCTGGTGCAGAACGATGATATCGACCTGCTGCAAGTCGCCGATCAGTTGGTGTCGGGAGCGATTGGCCAGATCGACCAGACCTTCCGGATGCGCCACGCACAGGGCCATTGGGTGTGGCTGCGGGTGCGCTGCGAACTCTCACCCGGCAACGCGGATGTCGGCGATCATCTGATCGGCATCGCCGTGGACATCACCGAACAAAAGAGTCTCGCCGAAAAGACCGTTGAGGCCGATCTGCGGCTGCGCGACGCGATCGAGACGATCCCCGAAGCCTTCGTGCTGTGGGATGCCGACAACCGCCTCGTGCTATGCAACTCGCATTTCAAGCGTCTGCACAAATTGCCGGACACAGCCGTCGCACCCGGAACGTCCTATGAGACGGTGATCGAGGTCGGAAGCATGCCGGAAGTGCGCGCGCGGCTCTCCGAGAGCGGCGCGGTGCCCGGCGCGCGCACGTTCGAGGCGCAACTCGACGACGGGAAGTGGCTGCACATCAGCGAACGCCGGACCAAGGACGGCGGCTATGTGTCGGTCGGCACCGACATCACCAAGATCAAGCAGCACGAACAGCGGCTGGTCGACAATGATCTGCGCCTGACCGCCAACGTCATCGACCTGAAACGCTCGCAAGCCGAACTGGAACGGCAGGCCCGCGAACTCGCCGATCTTGCGCTGAAATACGGCGAGGAAAAGCAGCGCGCCGAGGAAGCCAATCAAACCAAGTCGAAATTCCTCGCCAATATGAGCCACGAGCTGCGCACGCCTCTGAACGCCATCATCGGCTTTTCTGAAATTATGGGCAGCGGCCTGTTCGGCGCGCTCGGCTCGGAGAAGTATCAGGAATATTGCCACGACATCCGAAGCAGCGGAAATTACCTGCTGGAGGTCATCAACGACATCCTCGACATGTCGAAGATCGAAGCCGGCCGCATGACGCTCGATCTGGAGCCGGTCGATCTGGCCGACACTCTCACCGAATCCCTGCGCGTTGTCTCAGGCCGCGCCGAGACCAAGAATCTCCTTGTCGAGGCCGACATTGAAGGCAGCATTCCGGTCGTCGCCGACCGCCGAGCAATGAAACAGATCGCCGTCAATCTCTTGTCCAACGCGGTGAAATTCACACCCGATGGCGGGCGTGTCGTCGTACGCACCCGCATCCTTGAGAATTCGGTGATGCTGATTATCGCCGATACAGGCATCGGCATCGCGCAGCGTTCGCTGAAAAAACTGGGACGGCCGTTCGAGCAGGTCGAAAGCCAGTTGACCAAAACCTATCACGGCTCGGGCCTCGGTCTGGCCATCTCCAAATCGCTCGTCAATATTCACGGCGGATCGATGAAGCTGCGCTCCGTGCTCGGCGCGGGTACCGTGGTTGCTGTCACGCTTCCGCGCAACGCGCGGACCGATCTTCTCGCCGAGGTCGAAGGCGTTACGCCCGTGCTTCGAGCAGCTTCAGAAAAATCGCGCGCACGTCGGCCTGGCTATCCCGAACCCGTGCTTGGAGGGCAGAAAAGTCGGGTGCGTCCCCGGCTCGCGTCATCACGCGCAGCAAATCGCCCCCCGCAGTTTCTGGTTTGAACGGCCCGGTGACGCACAGCCGCAATATTTGCGTCAGGTCGTGAAACAGCCGCTCCGCCGATCTCAACACGTCGGCATCCGATGATTCCAGAAAGCCGAGCTTCACCGCGCAGTCGATCACCCGCATCGTGTTGACGCTCAGAATTTCCGGATGATCGGCGGCATGGACGAGTTGGAGATATTGCGCCAGGAATTCGATATCGACGGTGCCGCCCGCCGCGTATTTCAGATCCCAGATATCCGCCTCGCCCTTTTCGTCAGCGATTGCGCGGCGCATTTCAAGCACGTCGTTGGCGATGGTCG
>DASWQB010000519.1:0-2472 GCA_036398335.1 Afipia sp.
GGACGTCAGCGCGGCGGAGAAGGCGGTGATGCCGCCGGCTTCCGCCTCAAGCGTGCGCAGCGCCGATTCGATGGACGTCGGTGTCTGTTCGTTCACGGAAGTTGAAGCCCGCGCCTTGGGATTGGCCATGAGGAATCCGGATAGGGCGACCGTGCCGCCGATACAGCCTTTCCTTTAGCACGCTCAAAGACATCGCGCGATGCGAACCGGCGTTCTCAACGCCTCATTAACCATAATTGTTTTAACTCTGTTAACGGCGTCCGGCGGTGTGCCGGGCCGCTGGATTTTGTCGCAACTCATTGCGTTCGTTGTGTTTTTCGGCGTGTCCGGAAAGTTGCCAGAAAGGTTGCGAGACGTGCCAGCAGGGCTGTTCGCCCACAGCCTAAGAGAAGGCCTGCGACCTCTCCGCCGCGCGCGAAAAATGTGCGTGTTTGCGGCGCGTTTTGTCATGCGTGTGCTTCCGGCAGCGGCTTTGGGCGTCCCTCTATCCACCTCGCTCGTGACCGCGCTTCACGCTCAGGCGTTGACGCCGGACATGATGGTCCCGACGCAAGGCGGCTTCGCGCCGCCGAGCCGATCGCCACTGCGTCCCACGCCTCCGGCCGACGATCCGAACGAGCGGGCCAGCGCGCTGCGGGACACCATCGCGCCCTCACGCATTGGAGCCACCCCGGTATATGGCGTGCCGGCGGCATCGGGCGCATCCGATACCGGCTTCGATTCGCTGAACCGCAAGCGCAAGCAGCCGAGGCTCTATCCCGGCGCACCCAAACCGAAAACCGTCGGTCCCGGCAACCCGCAGATTGCGCTGCCGCCGCCCAAACGCGTGGAAACGCCCGTTCCACCGGCTGTCGCGGGCACCGTCGCGGGACAACCGCCGCGCCGCCGGTTGAGACCCGACGACGATCCATTCGGTCAGGTCGGCTTCTATACCGGCGGTTTTCTGACCAAGGCGGCGGTGGAACTTTCCGGCGGCTACGATACCAACCCGGGCCGTATCAGCACGCCGAAGGGGTCATGGCTCTACATGATCTCGCCGGAGCTTTTGGTGACGTCGGACTGGCAACGTCATTCGGTGGTCGTGGACTTGCGCGGCTCGTTCACCGGCTACGGCTCCACGTTCCCGTCCACCCTCACCAGTGTGTCGCCGATTCCGACCGTCATCGACCGCCCTGATTTCACCGGCAAGATCGACGGACGGCTCGATGTGACGCGTGAAACGCGGATTAACTCCGAGTTACGGCTGCGTGTCGGCACGGACAACCCCGGCAGCCCGAACGTGCAGGTCGGTCTCGACAAATATCCGATCTATACGACGACTGGCGCGACGATCGGTGTCGAGCAAGACCTCAGCCGCTTTCAGGTGTCGTTGGCCGGCACCATCGATCACACCCAGTATCAAAACTCCAAGCTCACCGACGGCACCAGCGCGAGCAATGACGACCGCAATTTCGATCAGTATGGCGGCATCGCGCGTGTGACCTACGACCTGACGCCGGGCATCAAGCCGTTCGCCGAGTTTGAGGCGGATACGCGCGTGCATCAGCTTTACTTCGATAATCAGGGTTTCGCGCGCGATTCCACCGGCGGCTATCTGAAGGGCGGAACGACTTTCGAGTTCTCGCGTCTTCTGACCGGCGATTTCGCCATCGGCTATCAGCTTCGCGACTACGCCGACCCGCGGCTCAATCGCTTGCAAGGCCTCTTGACCTCCGGCTCGCTGGTGTGGACCGCGACTGGCCTGACCACCGTGCGCTTCAATGCGACATCTTCAATCGACGAAACCACCTTGCCCTTCGCGTCCGGTTCGATCTCGCGGGATTATTCGCTCACCGTCGATCATGCGTTCCGCCGCTGGCTGATCGGCTCGATCAAGGCAGGCTACGGCACCACCGATTATGACGGCGAGCGCAACGACAAACGCTACTACGTCGAAGGCGATCTGGTTTACAAGCTGAGCCGCACCTTGCAAATCAAGGGCAGCGTGCGCCAGGACTGGCTGGACAGCAACGCGCCCGGTGCATCTGCGCATGGAACGGTGGTCATGCTCGGCGCGCGCGTGCAGCGATAAGCTTACGCCATATCGGCGAAACAGTTGCGTGTGAACAATCGGGCATCGTGACTTTCCGCAAACGGAATCGAATGAGAAGATGGCTGGCTTGATCCAAGTCTCGACGTGCAGCGCGGCAAAAAACTGCCGACCCGCCGCCGTCCTGTTCGCGATCTGCATGCTCATGCCGCATGCGGCGCGTGCGCAAAATGTCTCATCTTTGGAAGCCTGTCTTTCCGCAGCGCAGAACTTCTCACTCGGTGCGCCGCTGCCGCGCGTTGCCTCCGTTCTCAAATCGCGGCAACCGTTGAAGATCGTCGCTATCGGCTCGTCCTCGACGGTCGGACTGTGGATGACCGATCAGGCCAAAACCTATCCCGAGGTGATGAAGCGCGAACTGATCCGTCTGATGCCCTCGGCGC
>DASWQB010000520.1:0-2842 GCA_036398335.1 Afipia sp.
GCGGCGAAGCCGGTGTGATGAGGCGATAACATTCCGGCACGATGCGTTAGGAGCCAAGTCCGCCAAGGCGCATCACAAGCTGCGTGTCGGTTTCGCCGTCGAGCCCGGCCTGAATCGGCTTCCAGTAATCCGCTTTAAGCAGATCAGCGAGCCCCGCCGCGAACACGGTCTTGCCGACATCGGTGTCGGTGCCGGTGACGACAATATGCCGGGTCACGCCGCAATCCTCAAAGCTTCTTCCGACAGCGCGTCCAGCATCGCGCGTACATTATCTTGGGTCACATTCAGCGTGAGCGAAATGCGAAGCCGTGCGGTGCCCGCCGGAACGGTGGGCGGGCGGATGCCGCGAATGTCGAAGCCGCGCTTTTGCAACGCCGCTGCCAGCGCCATGGTGCGCGCATTGTCGCCGACTATATAAGGCACGATCTGCGAGCCGGATGCGCGCCAGCCGCGCGCTGCGATCTCCTTGCCCGCGAATTCAACAAGCGCGGCAAGCCGCTGCCGCCGCTCCGGTTCGTCCTGTAGAATTTTCAGCGCCTCCGACACCGCGACCGCCATCAAAGGCGAGGGCGCGGTGGCGAAGATGAAGGCGCGGGCGCGGTTGACGATGAAATCGCGCTGTGTGGCCGTCATGGTCACCAATGCGCCGGCCGCGCCGAGCGCCTTGCCGCAAGTGTGAACCACTACGAGATTATCGCGGCCTTCGAACGCGGCGGCGAGGCCGCGCCCCTGCGTGCCGTAAACTCCGGTGGCGTGGGCTTCGTCCACCATCAGGAAGCCACCGTGCATGTCCGCGACGGCGATCATGTCGTTCAGCGGCGCGACGTCGCCGTCCATGCTGTAGATGCTCTCAATGACGACCCACGGCCGGCCCTTGCCGCCGTCAGCACGCCACTGGCGAATGAGGGCATCCACCGACGCGGCATCGTTATGGAGGCTTTCGCGTTTGTCGGCGCGGCTGGCATTGGCGCCCTCGCGGATCGAGGCATGCACCAGTGCATCCATCACGATGAGGTCGCCGCGCTGCGCCAGTGTCGCCAGCACGGCGAAATTGGCGGTGTAGCCGCTGGAGAAAAACAGCGCGGTCTCCGCGCCGAAAAAACGCGCGGCCTCGCGCTCCAGCCTTTCATGCTCCTCGCAATTGCCGCGCAGCAGCCGCGAGCCTCCGGCGCCGATCGGCGTTCCGCGCTCAATGGCGGCGATGACCGCCTGCTTCATGCGCGGCGCATCGGCCAGCGCGAGATAATCGTTGGAGGAGAAGTCGAGGCCGGCGCGCGGCGAGAGGCGACGCAAACGTCCGTCGCGCGCCAGCGCGTCCAGCGACGATTGATAGCCTTCGTTGAAATCGGGTGTGACCGTGCTCATGGCGATATTCGGATGGCAATATTCGGCGGGGTTGCTGTTTCGCCCGGCGGATTATGGGCTTGCGGACACGTTATGCAATCGGCCGGATCGTCCTGGTGGAGTGGATTTGACATTCGCTATCCTACCTGCCGCGAGTTCGCGAAGCGAATGTCAAATTCAAAACTCCACTAGAACCTATATTTGCTGGTGGTCCTTTGGTTCTAGCATTCGCCTCAGCGGCAGCCGAAAACGGGATGCGAATGCTAGAACCGGAGCAAGTCATACCCGCTTGGCGGACGTAATATTCGCGACAGCGCGCGCATCATCGTCTATGACGCCCGAAATCATCACCAGCGGAGTGAACGATGGACGAGTTGAACGGCAGAATGATCGCATGCCAGATACTGGTGACCGGACTGATCGCGCGTGTCGCCAATGAGCAGCGCGACCCGCTGCGCTTTCTCACGGATTTTCGCGATGAGATTCGCGCGGTCATTCGCGGCGTCAACATCGCGGGTATCGAAAACGCAGAGGCCGTGCGCAGGGTTGCGATACAGACGGCCGATGAGATGTTCTCACTGATGAAGCCGCCAAGCGAGCAGGAGGAGCCGGAGGTGAAAGACTTGCCGGGTGCGTCCTGAGGCGTCCTGAAAGATGCAAGCTCAATCTTTATTCCATCACGGAATGCAGTTTAGAACTAATATAAAAAGTCAGTTTAGAACGATTATGATCTTGAGATATTCAAAGCGCGGGGCCCATTAAAGCCGCCGTTTAAGTTTGACCGTGCATTTCCTTGTCAATACAGCCCGATGAGGCAGATCGTCGCAGTTTCCGCGCGCGCATCTGAAGTTGATCTTCTGGGGGCTGAAATGAGTCATGCTAAATCGCCGCGTTCGCTACGTTCGCGGGCTGCTATCGACGTTACCGCTGAAAAGCAGGAAGGTGTCTCGGCACGAAAAGTCACGACAGTTGCAGGTCTGATCGCAGTGGCGTCGATTTCCGGCGCTGAGGCACAGCAAACGCCGCTTCCGCCTGTGACGGTTGATTCTCCCATCGCGCGTGCCAAGCCCGCGAACACCGCGACGCCTGACCAGAAGCGTGCGACCGCCGCGTTGCGTCGTAATGCCAGCCGACGGCAACTCACGCAGGTCAAACCCGTTCCTTATCCGAACGCCGGCGGGCTCGCGCCGCCTGATGCCGATCCCTATGCCAACCCGAACGCGCCTTACATGGCGACGCGGCTTGCCTCGGGCAAGTTCAGCGAGCCGATCGCCAACACGCCGAGGAGCGTCACGGTCCTCACCAGGGAAGTGCTCGACGACAAGAACGCGACGTCGCTGAAGGACGTCGCGCGCTCCACCGCCGGCGTCACGCTGGGGACGGGCGAAGGCGGCAACGCGTTCGGCGACCGCTTCTTCATCCGCGGCTTCGACGCACGCAACGACATCTTTATCGACGGTATTCGTGATCCGGCTGTCAGCATCCGTGAAAACTTCTT
>DASWQB010000521.1:0-1566 GCA_036398335.1 Afipia sp.
TTGGAGGAGAGTCTTGTCGTTATCGTCTCACCTTCGGCGTGCATCGCCGACAATGCCACCCATCTTGAGCGAACAAAGATGTTCTCCGAATGGCAAACGCCGCATCCTGTAGGATGCGGCGTTGCGGCAATTCCGTTTAGGTTGTGGCGGACGCTCGAGGAGCGGCCGTGTCTCCGGGTTTCCCCTTGAACCAGGCCACGTAAAGCGTCGGCAAAAAGATCAGCGTGAGAATGGTTGCGACCAGCAAGCCGCCCATGATCGCAAACGCCATCGGTCCCCAGAACACCGTCGGCGCGATCGGGATCATGCCGAGCACCGTGGACACGGCCGTCAGCATGATCGGCCGGAAACGCGCGCTGGAGGCATCGATCGCGGCATCCCAGACGCTTTTTCCCGCCTCGCGCTCGGCTTCGATCTGACCGATCAGGATGACCGCGTTCTTCGTGATCATGCCGAGCAGCGCCAGAATGCCGAGGATGGCGACGAAGCCGAGCGGCCGGCCGGACAACAGCAGCGCGGCGACAACGCCGATCAATCCGAGAGGGGCGACGCTCAGCACCAGGAACAGGCGCTGGAAGCTTTTGAGCTGCACCATGAGCACGGTGAACATGATGAGCAGCATCGCCGGCACGACAGCGATGACCGAGGCCAGCGATTTCGCGCTTTCCTCGACGGTGCCTCCGACGGTGATGCTATAGCCGCGTGGCAGCGTCTTCGCCAACGCATCAACCGCCGGCGTCAATTCGCTGATGATCGTTTCCGGCAAGACGTTCGGGGCGGCATCGGCCTGAACCGTCAGGGTCGGCACGCGGTCGCGCCGCCAGACCAGCGGATATTCCTGCGCGTATTGGAAGGTTGCGAACTGGCTGAGCGGAACGGTGCGCCCGCCGGGGATCGGCACTTGCAACGAACCGAGGGTCGCCAGCGAA
Source organism: Afipia sp. (assembly GCA_036398335.1). Taxonomy (GTDB): domain Bacteria; phylum Pseudomonadota; class Alphaproteobacteria; order Rhizobiales; family Xanthobacteraceae; genus Afipia. The sequence continues at coordinate 930 of DASWQB010000521.1, forward strand.
ACACGCTGCTCGTCGGTCGCGCGCGCGATCACGTCGATAAGATAGATGTCGTCGCGGACCTGAGTGACGGCAGATCCCGATATGACCGTGTTGAGCACGCTGGCCAATGCCTGCGAGCTCAGGCCCAGCAGGCGCGCCTCGTTCTGATCGACGACAATGCGAACCTGGCGCGCCGGTTCGAACCAGTCGAAATTGACTTTCTCGGTGCTCGGATTCGACGACATGATACCGGCGAGCTTGAGGGCGATCTCGCGGATTTGCGATGCATCGGGTCCGCTGACACGATATTGCACGGGCCAGCCGACCGGCGGTCCAAGCTCAAGCGGTGAGACGCGCGAAATCGCGCTCGGAAAATCCTCGGCCAAAATCTTCTCGAGCTTGGCGCGCAAACGCTCGCGCGCGGGGACGTCCTTGGCGACGATCACGGCCTGACTGAAGAAGTCGTTAGCAAGCTGGACGTTCAGCGGCAGATAGAAACGGATCGCGCCGCGGCCCACATAGGTGCTCCAGCGGTCCACGTCCTGATCGCCCTTGAGCGCGGCGTCCAGCCTCTCGGCGGCGTTCTGGCTCGCATAGATCGACGCGTTCTGCGGCAGGCTGATATCGACGAGCAGTTCGGGCCTGTCGGAGGAGGGGA
>DASWQB010000522.1:0-6256 GCA_036398335.1 Afipia sp.
GATCAGCCAGCTCGACCCGCACGCGTTTGACGGCACCGCAGGCGCCCACCCCAACCGCGTCGGCGTCGACACCCACGGACAGTTCGCCCTCAACAACCAGTGGGTGTGGGGCTGGGATTCGGTCTACGCGAACGACAACACTTTCTTCCGCGATTACGGCCTCGCCGCCTATCGAAACCCGCTTAATTCATTCCTGCTTCTTCCGGACACAGGTGTCTCGCAGCTTTATCTAACCGGCGTCGGCAACCGCAGCTATTTCGATGCCCGCACGATGTATTATCAGGGCTTCTCCGCCTATGACGTGCAGGCGCAGATACCCGTCGTTGCTCCGGTCATCGATTATAGCAACGTGCTCAACCAATCGGTCCTCGGCGGTGAATTGAGCTACAAGGCCAACTTCACCAGCCTGACCCGCAATCAGGCCGCGTTTGAACCGATTACCGGCAATGTCCAGCACGATAGCTTGGGCAACCCTATCCTCGACCCGGCAACAGGCCAGGCAATAAGCGTCTGTTCGCCTTTGTCCGGCTTGTCCGCCGACCCGAGTCAGCGAAACCGGACAAACTGTATTCTGCGCGGCGTACCTGGAAATTATACGCGGCTATCCGGCGAAGTTGATTGGCGCCGGTCCTTCACCGACCCGATGGGCCAGATCTGGACGCCGTTCGCTTCGCTGCGCGGCGACCTTATCAATGCTGACATTTCCAATCAGACCGACGTGCAGGCATTCACCCATGTCGGCAACGCCCAGATCGCGCGCGTCATGCCGACGATCGGTCTTGAGTACCGCTATCCGTTCATCAACGTTCAGCCTTGGGGCACCACCACGATTGAGCCGATCGCTCAGGTCATCATCCGTCCAAACGAACAATACGCCGGACAGTTGCCTAACGAAGACGCGCAGAGCCTGACCTTCGACGACAGCAATCTGTTCAGCGTCAACAAATTCTCCGGCTGGGATCGTGTCGAAGGCGGCGGCCGCGTCAATGCCGGCGTGCAGGCGACCACCCAGTTCGATCGGGGCGGCGCGATCAACGTCTTGTTCGGCCAATCCTACCAGATCTTCGGAATGAACTCCTACGCCGTGGCGGACCTCACCAACACCGGCATCGATTCCGGTCTCGACAAGTCGAAATCCGATTACGTCGCCCGCATTTCGTATCAACCGAACAAGACATTCAACTTCACGACCCGCGCTCGCATCGACGAGGCCACCGGCAACTTCAACCGCTTCGAAGTCGAGGGCCGCGCCAATTTCGACCGCTGGTCGCTCAGTATGCTGTACGGTGACTATGCCGCGCAGCCTGAACTCGGATTCCTGAATCGCCGCGAAGGCGTTCTCGGAACTGCTTCGGTGAAGGTCGCGCAGAACTGGGTCGTCTCGGGGGGAATGCGCTACGACATCACGCAGAACAAGGTCAACCAGTACATCATCGGCGCCGGATATGTGGACGACTGCTTCTTGTTCGCGGTCAACTATATTACCGACTACAACTACTACACCACGACACCGGGCCTCCTTGGTACCTCAGTTGTCAGTGCGACTCCGGTCACCGACCATCGCGTGATGGTGCAGCTTGGACTGCGCACAATCGGCACCACCGCGCTGAACCAGTCGGTCGGAGTGGCGCAGTAATCCAGTGCGATCCTCATGGCTTCGCGTATGATGGACAACATCATGGTTGTAAAATTGGCTTTACTTCGCTCAACGCCTGTTCGTCCGGTTCACTTTGCATTGGCCGCGCTGCTGATGGCCTTTGTCGCTGCCGCGCCAACGCGTGCAGATGCTCAAACCGTCGTGGTTCTGGTCGGCGGCGAACCGATTACCAGCATGGACATCGAGCAGCGCACAAAATTCATCACGCTGACCACCCACAAGACACCCGCTCGCCAGGAAATCATTCAGGATCTGATCGACGAGAAACTGAAAATTCGCGAGGGCAAGAAATTTGGCGTCGAGCTTAGCACCTCCGACGTCAATAGCGCCTTTGAAAACATGGCCTCACGCATGCGGATGAGCGGAGATCAACTGACCAAGACGCTCGAAGCCCAAGGCATTCGATCCGACACTCTCAAGCAGCGCCTGAAGGCGGAGACCGTTTGGAGCGGGCTCGTGCGCGGGCGATACAAGGAAAGCCTGCAGATCGCGGAAAAAGATGTCCAGGCCGCCGCGGCCAGCGACACCGTTCCGGCGCAGAGCGAGAGCTTCGAGTATCGTGTGCGACCGGTCGTTCTGTTCGTCGCCAAGGGCGCTCCACAGGGGACAGTGGAGCAGCGGCGCAAGGAGGCCGAGACGCTGCGAGGCAAGATTCAGAGCTGCGACGATGCGGTTGGTTATTTTCGCGCAATGCGAGATGGCACCATTCGCGATCTCATCGTCAAGACATCGGCCGACTTGCCGGGCGCCTATCGCGAATTGCTGGACAAGACGCAGATCGGCCACATGACTGCGCCGGAAGTCACCAAACAAGGCATCGAAATGGTGGTGCTGTGCGATCGCAAGTCCACCACGATCGACAGCCCTGCGAAGCGCGCAGCCCGCGAAAAACTATACGCTCAAAAATATGAGACGAAGGCAAAAGCCTATCTCGACGATATTCGCAAGAGCGCCATGATCGAATACCGCTAGCCCCTGCGGGTCTTCGCTTATTTTTTGTTCGAGCATGATCTCCTCCGAAAACCGGTTTCCACTTTTCGGGATCATGCTCTAAAGGCGGACATGATGATCAAACCCGTTGCCCTCACACTCGGCGAACCGGCGGGCATCGGCCCCGACATCGCAATTGCTTTGTGGCTGCGTCGGCACGAACTTAAAATTCCTGCCTTCTACCTTATCGGCGACAGGAGTTTCATCGAACAGCGCGCCGAATTGCTCGGCCTCACCATTAAGACCGCGGATACCAAGCCGCACGACGCGGCAAATATATTCGCCGATGCGCTGCCCGTGGTGGATGGCGGACAACATATAACCACGCAGCCTGGCCAGCCTGACAAAACCAGCGCGCCGGCGGCCATCGCCTCGATCCGTCAAGCCGTTGCCGACGTGGTGGCCGGTCGCGCCAGCGCCGTGGTGACCAACCCTATCGCCAAGAGCGTGCTGTATCGCGCCGGCTTCAAGCATCCTGGTCACACGGAATTTTTGGCTGAGCTCGCAGCAAGGGACGGAAAAACTCCGCATCCGGTGATGATGTTGTGGTCGCCCGAACTCGCCGTGGTGCCGGTGACGATCCATCTGCCGCTGCGCGGCGCCATTGAAACATTGAGTACGGATCTCATCGTGGACACGGCGCGTATTGTCGTCGCCGATCTGAAAGCACGTTTCGGCATTGCCCAGCCGCGCCTTGCTGTCTCCGGCCTCAATCCGCACGCCGGCGAGGACGGATCGCTCGGGAGCGAGGATCAAACGATCATCGCGCCCGCGGTCGCAAAGCTGCACGCCGAGGGGGTCGATGTCAGAGGTCCGCTGCCGGCGGACACCATGTTCCATGCCGCCGCGCGCGAAACCTATGATTGCGCGATCTGCATGTATCACGATCAGGCGCTGATCCCGATCAAGACCCTCGCCTTCGATCACGGCGTCAATGTCACGCTCGGCCTGCCGTTCATACGCACCTCGCCGGATCACGGCACTGCGTTCGATATTGCGGGCACCGGCCGCGCCAATCCAATGAGCCTGGCCGCCGCGCTGCACCTTGCGGCGCGGATGGCGCAGGCACAGCCGGCATGAGCCAGATCGACGACCTGCCGCCGCTCCGCGAGGTTATAAAGCGATATGACCTGTCAGCGCGTAAATCGCTCGGCCAGAATTTTCTGCTCGATCTCAACCTCACCGCGCGGATCGCCCGTGCGGCGGAGCCGCTGCAAGATGCGACTGTGATCGAGATCGGCCCTGGTCCCGGCGGCCTGACCCGCGCTTTGCTGGCGCTCGGTGCGCGGCGCGTCATCGCGGTGGAGCGCGATCCGCGCGCACTGCCGGCACTGCAAGACATCGCCGAGCATTATCCCGGTCGGCTTCATGTGATTCACGCCGATGCATCGACATTCGATCCGCGGCCGCTGCTGAACGGCGAGCGCGCAAAAATTGTCGCGAACCTCCCCTACAACATTGCCACACCGCTATTGACCGGCTGGCTTGGCACGGAGCCGTGGCCACCCTGGTTCGACACGATGGTGCTGATGTTCCAGCGCGAAGTCGCCGAGCGTATCGTGGCGCATGAGAGTGAGGAGGCGTATGGACGCCTTGCCGTGCTGTCGAACTGGCGCACGGAGACGAAAATCCTGTTCGACATCTCGCCAGCCGCTTTCGTGCCGCCGCCGAAAGTCACTTCCTCGGTGGTGCGGCTGACCCCGCGCCAGCATCCCGAGCCATGCGATCGCCGCGCGCTCGAACGCGTCACCGCGGCCGCGTTCGGACAGCGCCGCAAGATGCTGCGCCAGAGCTTGAAATCGCTTGGCCTCGATCCGGCGGTACTGGCAGAAGCAGCCGGTATCGACCCGACGCGGCGCGCTGAAACCGTTCCGATTTCGGGATTTGTGGCGATGGCACGCAAGCTGAGTGAGCTGACAAAAGCGAACGTTTCGTACTCATAACATCAGAATAAGGCGTGGAACCCGCGCCCGAATTAAATCACAGACATTACGAAATTGCGGCCCATTCCGACCCAAGTTCTCCCAGAGCATCCCGTGAGCGTATCGCGTCAGACCGGGGGGTCCAATGCATCAGCGAACCTTTACACTTGCCTGGGCCGCCTTGGGCGTCGCCGCCTCTTTTTCTGCGTACATGCCTGCCTATGGCGCCGACGATTGCCTGTCCGGACCCACGGGTGCCACGCCAGCCGGACAGCACTGGTACTACCGGATCGAGCGCACCACCAAAAAACACTGCTGGTATCTCGGCGACCATGGCGCGAGGGTCAACAAGGTCGCAGCGGCGAAGCCGGATACTGCCACAGCCATCGGAACACAGGAGACTCAGGCTGCACCTCTCGAAGACTCCGTCGCCAACGCCCGCGCGGAATTGTCTTCACCAAATGTACTGTCTTCGGCAAATAGAACGTCTCCCTCCTCGCCTGTTGCCATACCGGGACCCGAACCGGAATCCGACGCCTCGCCTTCAAATGAAACTGCGAACCGCCTGACCGCCCGCGATCTCATCACGCAAGCACCGGTCACCCTCGCTTCGCGCTTGCCCTTGCCGAACGAATTCCAGCTTGCCGAGCCTCGACCCGATCAGACTGCGCAGATCGCATTGCCTGCGCGCAGCGAGCCGTCAAACCAGCCGAACGCACCGCAAGGCACTGACGCGCATATCGGACCGATGCAAATCTTTCTGAGCGTGCTTGCGATCGCGCTTGCACTTGCCGCCATTCTCGGTCGCGTTATTTTCCGATATGTCACAGCCATGCGCCGCAAGCAGGCCGCGCAAATCAGGCGCAGGCAAATCTGGCCTGACGATATCCCGGAGGCCAGCGCGCATCCGTCTTACGCCCAGATGATCACGCCGGAACGTCGCGCGCGCGGCGTACGCGTCAACGAGGACATCACCGAGATCGAGCGCCTGCTGCGCGGCGGATCGCGGCGTCTGAGATGATCTATGTCTGAAGCTGATCCTGCAAGGCACGTACGAATGCCGACAGACCGGTCTGCCGCTCGCGCTTGAGCCGCTCTGCGCGCAGAATGGTTTCAACTTCGCCGAACGCAATGTTCAGATCGCTGTTGACCACGACGTAATCGTATTCAGCCCAGTGGCTGAGTTCATGCGTGGCGCGGCTCATACGCCCGCGAATGACCGCGTCGGAATCCTGCGCTCTGGTATGCAGCCGCCGCTCCAGATCGTCGGCTGACGGTGGCAGGATAAAAACGCTCACCACATCATCGCGCGCCTTCTCCCGCAATTGCTGCGTCCCCTGCCAATCGATATCGAACAGCACGTCTTCGCCGGCGGACAATGCGTCCTCCACCGGCTTGCGCGGCGTGCCGTAATGATGATCGAACACCGCGGCGTGTTCGAGCAGCTGCTGATTTTTCACCATCGCATCGAACGCGGATTTGCCGATGAAATGATAATGCTCGCCGTCGATCTCGCCGGGCCGCTTGGCGCGCGTCGTGACCGACACCGACATCCGCATGCCAGGGGTTTTTTCGATCAGCATGCGCGACAGCGTCGATTTCCCCGCACCTGACGGAGACGACAATACGAACATCAGTCCGCGCCGCTCGCCCGTCTTTATCACAGGTGTGCCCGTCATCGCCGCGC
>DASWQB010000523.1:0-5445 GCA_036398335.1 Afipia sp.
CGTCATTCACGGCTGTCGGCATAAGATTACCACTTCATATGAGGGCGTTTGGGATTTGCGCTCTGATCTGGAGATGCGCGATGGAAAGCCGGCGTTTTGTGCGCATCAGGCCCTCGGGCCATGCGAACACCGGGGAAAAATCGTTGTCGATCCGAAATCGCCCGTGATCGATTGCCTGGTCATGGACACCTCGGCCGGCGGCGCTTGCCTTGAAGTCAAACCCGGGGCGGTGACCGCCAAACGGTTCGATCTGGTCTATGGCGGCCTTCGGAAAAAGTGCCGTGTCGCCTGGGTCAACGGACGGCGCATCGGCGTTTCGTTTTAGAGCCTTTCGCTTTTGATGGAATCAAAAGCGAGGCTCTCATCTTTTGAATTGACGCGTTTTCTTCACGCGAACCCGTCTCCACTTCGCTCGAAAACGCTATGAACTAGATTCCCGCGCCCCAGCTGCGCGCGGTCTGCACGATCCAGTCTTTATACAATGTGAGCGGCGTCACCCCGGTGAGGCCGCCGCAGCCGTTTGAATTGTTCGCGCCCGTCGACCAGCCCACCACGCCCGCGATCACGCTGCGTCCGTCCTGATCCTCAAACGCGGGCGCGCCGGAATCGCCGGTGCAGCCGCCCATGCCGGCGGTCTTGTTCTGCGTCAGCGGATCGACCAGACGAATTTGCAGCGTGCCGGGCTGGCCGGTGACGGTGAGCGCTGCCGCGCGCACGGTGCCGGCATCGTTGCCAGATGACGACGTGACGCCGATACCGGCGACGGTGAAATTCGCGCCGGGCGTGATCGGCAGGCGCGGCGCGCCGAGCATGGCGGGCGATTTGCCGGGCACGGGCGATGCAAGAAGCAGAAGCGCGACGTCCGCCGTGGCCCGGTGCGCTGCCATCGCCTGCGCGTTGTATTGCGGATGGGCGAGCGCCTTCTGCGTCACCAGAAGCTGCGGTGGCCTGCTGGAATAATCCACCACGCGCGTTGTGACGCCGGGGCCAGGACCACTATTAAGACAGTGCGCGGCGGTGAGTACGATCTGAGGCGCGATCAGCGTGCCGGTGCAGACCACGCCGCCTGCGCCGACCACGGTGACGATGCTGCGCGCGATGGTCTCGCTCGGCGCCGAGCGGCTGCCGGTGATGGCATAACAGGGCGCGGTAAGCGCAAGGCCGACAATCGCCAAGATAATGGAGCGAAGCGTTGGGATCATTTGCAAGGATGAGCCTCGCATAACGCGCTATGTCAACCACGGGATTGTGAAATTTACCGTCATTGCGAGCGAAGCGAAGCAATCCGGCCCTTCGCTATGGATTGCTTCGTCGCTGCGCCCCTCGCGATGACGACGATATGATTTGAATCAGCAGGAATCAAATATGCCCGCCATTCTTCTCACAGCGCCAGCCAGCGAGCCGTTATCGCTAGCGGACGCAAAAGCATTTCTGCGCGTCGAGCATGACGATGACGACGCCGTCATCGCGGCGCTGACTGCCGCCGCGCGAAATCATGTCGAGGCGCTGACGCGACTCGGGCTGATGACGCAGACTTGGCGTATCGTGCGCGACGACTGGCCGCGGGATGGCCGGATCAGGCCGCGGCTCGGCCCGCTGCAATCGGTCGCCGCCGCGCGGATTTATAATGAGGTGGGTGTCGTCAGCACGATCGACGTCGCGCGCTTCGTGACCGATACGGCGAGCGGCGCGATCGCTGCGCCCGGCTGGTCGCTGCCGCAACCCGGCCGCGCGGCCGCGGGCATCGAACTTGATGTCGTGATCGGTTTCGGCGCGGCGGCAAGCGACGTGCCGCAGGTGTTGCTGCAGGCCATCCGCATGCTGGTGTCGCACTGGTACGAAAACCGCAGCCTTGTCGCCATCGGCCAAACGGTGGCGATGCTGCCGCCGAGCGTGAACGCGATGATCGCGTCCTACAGGGTGATGTCGCTATGATCGATCCGGGACAATTGAAAACGCGGCTTGTGCTGCAACAGCCGGTCGAGACGCCGGACGATCAGGGTGGTGTGGTCCGCACCTGGACCACGTTTGCGACCGTGTGGGCGCAGGTGACGCCGCTCGCGGCGCGCAACAATGTGGAGGCGGACAGCGACGGCGCGACACAGAATTATCGCATCGTGATGCGCGGCAATTTCAGCCTGACGCTGGCCCATCGTCTTGTTGAAGGCGCGCGCATCTACACTATCGATGCGATCCGCGAGCGCGACGACCGCCGCTTTCTCGACATCGACGCGCATCTGCGTATCGGGTGACCTATGGTTCGAGACGCATTGCTCCGCAATGCTCCTCACCATGAGGCCCTCATCCTGATGAGCGCGCGACTGCGCGCGTCTCGAAGGATGAATCGTTTTCAGCGCAAAAGGATACAGCATGACCTACGCCAACGTGGCGCTGCGCGCCGCGATACATGACGCGCTGGTGCATGACAGCGGGCTCGTGTCGGTGCTCGGCGGTGCCAGCGTTTATGATGAGGTGCCGCGTAACGCGTCGTTCCCCTACGTCACGCTCGGCGAATTGCGGCTCAGCGACGTGTCGGGCGACGGCGGGCCGACACAGGAACATCAACTCACGCTGCACGCCTGGTCGCGCAAGGGCGGCCACCGCGAAGCGCACGCCATTACGGGCGCGCTGCTGGCGGCGCTCGACGATGCGCCGCTGTCGCCGAGTGGGCATCGGCTCGTGAATTTACGATTCTCCATCGCCGACATCCGCCGCGAGAGCGACGGCAAGACCTATCACGCACTGGTGCGCTTCCGCGCCGTGACCGAGCCGCTCGCTTAGACCGGCATAGGCGATCTTTCATGGGGAAGAGCGAGGCGTTTTGCCTCGCGTCTCGAACACGACGTCTCATCCTTCGCGGCGCGCTTCGCTCCTCAGGATGAGGTTCGGAATTCTTCAGACATATTCAAGGAGCCAGACATGGGCGCGCAAAAGGGCAAGGACCTCCTGCTCAAGATGAACGACGGCACGGGCTTCGTCACCGTCGCCGGACTGCGGAGTCGCAAGATTTCGTTCAATGCCGAAACGGTCGACGTCACGCACGCCGAATCCGTCGACCGCTGGCGCGAATTGCTGGAAGGCGCGGGCGTCAAGCGCGCCTCGATCTCCGGGCGCGGCCTGTTCAAGGATGCGGCGTCCGACGCGCTGGTGCGTCAGGCATTTTTCGATGGCGACATCACGCCGTCTCAGGTCGTGGTCCCGGCGTTCGGTACCATTGAAGGTCCGTTCCAAATTTCGAGCCTGGAATTTTCCGGCGAGCACAATGGCGAGGTGACCTTCGACATCGGTCTGGAATCCGCAGGCGCGCTGACGTTTACGGCGCTCTAAATAGTCCTGTTGTCATGCGCGGCATGACGAAGAACGTTTTTACGAGTATCCCATGCCCAACACATATCGCGGCGAGATCGAAGCCGAACTTGGCGGTGAGCGGCGCACGCTTGTGCTGACGCTCGGTGCTCTGGCCGAACTGGAATCCGCGTTCGGCGCCGACGATCTGATGGCGCTGGCGGAACGCTTCGGCTCCGGCCGCGTGTCGGCGCGCGATCTCATTCGCATCATCGGCGCCGGTTTGCGCGGCGCGGGAGCAAGCGTGAGCGACGGCGAGGTGGCGGCGATGACGGTCGCAGGCGGTGCATCGAGCTATGTGCGCATCGCCGCTGAGCTGATCGCCGCGACGTTCGAGGACACCAAAGCCGAATGAAGCAACCCGAACGACAAATCCCGCGACAGTTTCCCTGGCGCGAGGCGATCGGCTTCGGCCTCGGCGTGCTGCGGCTGTCGCCCGCGCAATTCTGGGCGATGACGCCGCGCGAACTTGCCTTCGCCATCGAAGCCGTGCGCGGACCGGCGCGCGAGCCGATCGACCGCGCATCGCTGGATGAGTTGATGTCACGATTTCCGGATACATTATTATGAGCGATACGACCACCAGCCTGGACGACGCCTCGCGCACCGTCGACAGCCTTGCGTTGAAGACGCGCGATCTGGAATTGACCGCCAACAGTTTTTCGCGCGCGATGACGCAGGCTTTCGCGGTGTCCGTCACCGGCGGCAAGCAGTTCGACGATGTGCTGAAATCGCTGACGCTGCGGCTGTCGAATCTGTCGGTCAATCTGGCATTCAAGCCGGTCCAGAATAGCCTCTCCGGCGGCCTCGACAGTCTGCTCTCGGGTCTCACCGGCACTGGCAGCGGGAGTGCGCCGAGCTTTGCCGCCGCCGCCGGAGCGATCAAGCCGTTCGCATCGGGCGGGGTGATCGGCGCGCCGACATATTTTCCGCTGATGCAGGGCGGTGTGGGTCTCGCCGGAGAGGCGGGGCCGGAAGCGATCATGCCGCTGCGCCGCGGACCGGATGGCCGTCTCGGCGTGGCGGGCGCGGGTGGCGGCGCGAGCAATGTCACCATCCAGATCGCGACGCCGGACCCCGGCAGCTTCCGCCGTTCTGAAAGCTATATCACCGGGCAGATCGCGCGCGCGGTGGCGCGCGGCCAGCGGAGCATGTAGGCGGCAGCTACAAATTCAGTTCGTCGTGCGCCGGCTTGACCCGCGCATCGATCAATAAACGACTCTTTTCAAAAGATGGATTGCCGGGTCAAGCCCGGCAATGACGACTGGTTAAATTCTCTCGTTAGCGTTTTTCATAATCGGACATCAGATGCCAGCGAGTTTCCACGAAGTCCTGTTTCCGCTCGACATCGCTCTGAAAAGCGCGGGCGGACCGGAGCGCAAGACCGAGATCGTGACCTTCGGCTCGGGCCGCGAGCAGCGCAATGCGCGCTGGGCGCATTCGCGCCGCCGTTATGACGCGGGATACGGTGTGAAGACGTTCGAATCCTTGCAGGAGGTCGTGGCGTTTTTCGAGGAGAGGCGCGGTCAGCTCTACGGCTTTCGCTGGCGTGACCGGCTGGATCATTCGTCTTCTTCATCGGCGAGCTTGACGCCGCAGGATCAATTGATCGGCACCGGCGACGGAGCCAACGCGACTTTTCAGCTCATTAAATCCTACGGCAGTCTTTACGCGCCTTATGCGCGCCCCATTGCCAAGCCGGTGCCGGGCAGCGTGCGCATCGCGGTGGCGGGTGTTGAGACGATCGCTGAGAATTTCTCCTGCGATTCTGCAACCGGGATTGTCACATTCGCAGCGGGACATATTCCCGCGATCGGTGCTGCGGTGACGGCGGCCTTCACGTTCGACGTGCCGGTGCGGTTCGACACCGACTATCTCGAGGTCGATCTGTCGGCTTTCGCTGCCGGCGCAATCCCGAAAATCCCGCTGGTGGAAATCAAGCCCTAAATCATGCGCAACATTCCCTCCGCCTTACAAGCGAAACTCGATTCAGGTGTAACGACGCTGGCCAATTGCTGGACGCTGACGCGTCGTGACGGCGTGGTGCAGGGTTTTACCGATCATGACGAGGACATCGTCGTGAACGCCATCCTTTGCCAC
>DASWQB010000524.1:0-5004 GCA_036398335.1 Afipia sp.
AGGAGGGAACGTTACTGCAAATTCGTGCGCGAAACCCCGCAAAACCGCTGCTTCACGGTGCGTGCGTCGCGGCAGAAACGCGCGTGCCCGCACACCGAATATCGCGGCCCTTGCGAGATACAAAACATCCGCGCGGTTAAGCCGATTTTTACCTTGGACATTCATGGTGATGACAGTCGGATTGTTGGTCCCGCGTCGCCGACTGCGTCGCCTGAGTCAGGTTTTGAGTCATGGTTGTGTCGCGTCGCGGGGCGTCTGCAAAGGCGCCCCGCACTCATTTTGAATCCTCGAACGAAACAACCTCCCGCATCATTGTGGGCGATTGCGTCGCCGAGATGTCGAAACTGCCGGCCGGCTCCGCCGATCTGGTGTTCGCCGATCCGCCGTACAATCTTCAGCTCAAGGGTGAGCTGAAGCGCCCGGACGAATCCCATGTCGATGCCGTCAACAACGACTGGGACAAATTCTCGTCCTTCGGCGCCTATGACGATTTCACCCGCGCCTGGCTGCTCGCCTGCCGCCGCGTGATGAAACCGAGCGCGACGATCTGGGTGATCGGCTCCTATCACAACATTTTCCGCGTCGGCGCGATCATGCAGGATCTCGGCTTCTGGATCTTGAATGACATCGTGTGGCGCAAATCCAATCCGATGCCGAACTTCCGCGGCCGCCGTTTCACCAACGCGCACGAAACCATGATTTGGGCCGCGCGCGACGAGAAGACCAAATACACCTTCAATTACGAGGCCCTCAAAGCCGCCAACGAGGATGTTCAGGCGCGCTCCGACTGGCTGATCCCGCTGTGCACCGGCGAGGAACGCCTCAAGGGCCAGGACGGCAAGAAGGTTCACCCGACGCAGAAGCCGGAAGGTTTGCTGGCGCGCGTGCTGCTGTCGTCGTCGAAGCCGGGCGATCTCATTCTCGATCCCTTCAACGTCACCGGCACCACCGGCGCGGTCGCCAAGCGCCTCGGCCGCTCCTATGTCGGCTTCGAGCGCGACACCACCTATGCCGCCGCCGCCGAAAAACGCATCGCGCAGATCCTTCCGCTGCCCGGCGCAGCGCTGGCGCCGTTCGTCACCGCGCGCGAGGCGCCCCGCGTGGCGTTTTCCGAACTGATCGAGCGCGGCATGATTTTGCCCGGCACGAAACTGGTCGATTCAAAGAAGAAGCATGCCGCTTTGGTACGTGCCGACGGCGCTGTCATGCTCGGCGATAAGGTCGGCTCGATCCACCGCATAGGTGCGCTGGCGCAGGGCTCCGGCGCCTGCAATGGCTGGTCGTTCTGGCATGTCGAGACCAAAAAGGGCCTGCGGCTGATCGACGAGCTGCGCGCGGAAATCCGCTCCGAAATGGCTGCGGGCTAGGCAACGCGCGTATTTCCCAAAATTGCGGTAGCCGTTTTGCCTTGCAACCAGCTTGCGCTAATCACTTGGCTGCATCCAGGCCAGTTTATTTGGAGCGCTTCTAACGGCTGACCGATTCCCATTTAATAAAAAAAAGCTCCGGAACTGCCCATAATTAAAGATTGTGTTCGTGGGGTCGCTCTGACAAGAGTGCCAGCGGCGCAATAGCGGCATTTCTGATGCGATCTTTTTAATGACGAAACCTGCAAGTTACTGGCGATGGCTGATCGCGATCAATGCCGCGATCATGATCGCCGGCATCGCGATCAAGGTTACCCGCGCTCTGCCGAGCCTGACCTACATCCACTTACTGGTCGATTATCATTTCGGTTTCATCAAGCGGGGCCTGATCGGCGAATTGCTGTCGCTGGTCACAAGCAAGGTATCGCCATGGATGGTGTTCGCGCTCGGCGGCGCCACCATCGTCGTGACGCTGCTGCTTTATTTGAAACTATTTCAGAAGACGTTCGGATTCTCGGAACGGACATTGCCGCTGTTCGTGTTGATTGTCGGCTCGCCGATGTTCTTCAAGAATTTCATCAACTGCATCGGCTATTTCGATATCTATGGCTGTGCGCTGGCGATCGTGCTGCTGCTTATTCCGGCGGAATCGCTTGCTTTCGTCGCGTTCGCCGTGGCCGGATCGATCGTGCTGATCCTGATCCATCATATCCACATGCTGCTTTATATTCCGACCGTCGCTGCGATCGTTATCGTTCGCTATTTTCTTTTGCGTCCGGTGTCGCGGACACAGATCGCCGCCGCTCTGGTTCTCGCCGCGCTTGTCCCGGCAGCTTTTTTCTATATGCAATTCGCCGCAACGATGCACATCTCAAGGGAGGAATTCGGAGCCTATCTCGCCGGACGAATGGGCGGACATGGTCCGGAGACGAAAGCGCTCGCCTTTATGTTTATCTGGTATCAAACCTTGGCCGGTGAGATCGCAACGACCCGATTGTTCATGCCACGAAATCTCGCAGTGTCGTGGTTCTACGTGGTGCTTTTGGCGCTGCATGCGCCGCTCATCGGATATTTCCGGGAGGTCATTCGCTCCCTTGCGTCGCCCGGTCATCGCCGCATTGTGCTGATGCTGCTTGGCACGATCACGCTCGGCTATGGGATCATCTTCGCCACGGTTTACGACTATGCGCGGTGGTTCTCGTCATGGAGCGTGTGCATGATTTTAATGCTGCATGCGATCAAGCAATTGCCCGCGGCCGAAGAGGCGCGCCCGATCGCGACGGACGACAAGCTGGCGTTCACGCTTGCGTCGATCCTAGCATTCCTGCCGCGGGTGGGAATTACCAAGCCGTTTTAAGGCGTATTCATGCGGCAGATCATGCCGCCTGAACAGCGAGAGCCCTCTTGACCGCCGGCCTCTCAGACATCCGCCGGAAATGATCCTCGATCTTGGGGAAATCGGCCATGCGAAGGCCGTCTCCCTCCATCCATCGCGTGACCATGAAAAGATACGGATCGCAGATCGAATAAGCCTCACCCGTCACCCAAGGTCCGCGCAGCATCTTGCTCTCAATCAGGTGAAAGCACGCGCCCATCGTTTCGGGCACCTTTCGCCGCATATCCTCTAACGACGTCTCTTCATTTGCCCAGCGCGCACCACGCATCTTGTGCGCATGCGCGATATGCACAGTCGAACAAATGTAGCTGTTGAACGCCTGAACCTGCGCGAACGCATACGCATCGTCCAGCGGGGCCAGCTTCGCCTCAGGAAAATTCTGAGCGACAAACGCAAGAATTGCCGGCACTTCGGTCAGAACACCGCGGTCCGTGGCCAGCGACGGCACCCGTCCTTTTGGATTGACCGCAAGGTAGGCGGGACTGGATTGCTCCTGCTCCTTGAAGTTCACACGATGCGTCTCAAATTCGGCTCCGGCTTCCTCCAGAGCGATATGCGGCGCGAGCGCACAGCTGCCCGGCGCGTAATACAATTTCATCATATCGGAATTTCCCTTATCCCAGACCGTGGGCAATAACCTTGCGCATGACATTGGGCAAGGCTTCGTCCTTCAGCGTTTCGATCTTGATCCAGCGCATACCCTCGGGAGCTTTCGTGCGGGCTGATACCGATGCGGCATAGACCACAAGCTCGAGCGGAAAATGCGTGAACACATGCGTGACCACACCCGCCTTGCGATGCCATCGGTCAATGCCCTTCAATGCAGGCGCCTGTTTCAGCGCGGCCTTGTCGGCGTGATCCGCCAACCAGTCGCTGCCCGGCACCTCGAGCATGCCGCCGAGCAAACCTTTTTCCGCACGGGTACGCACCAGAAGCTCATCGCCGCGCGTGACCACGAACGCCGCGCCGCGCCGGAGTAGCCCGGTTTTCTTCGGCGCCTTGCGCGGGAACGTCTCCTGATCGCCGCGCGCGCGGGCCGCGCAGTTGTCGTTGAGCGGGCAAAGCGCGCAGGCCGGTCTTTTCGGTGTGCAGATAGTGGCGCCGAGATCCATCAGGGCCTGCGCCGAGTCGCCCGCACGCGAGGGACCGAGCAGCGTGGCGGCAAGCAATTGAATACGCGGCTTGGCCTGCGGCAGAGCTTCCTCCACCGCGAACAAACGCGACACCACACGTTCGATATTGCCGTCCACCGGCATGGTGCGCTGGCCGAACGCAATCGCCGCGATCGCCGCCGCCGTGTACGGCCCGATGCCGGGCAGCGCGCGCAGGTCCTTTTCGGTGCCGGGAAATCGCCCGCCGTGATCGCGCAGCACCGTCACCGCACAGGCATGCAGATTGCGCGCGCGCGAATAGTAACCGAGCCCCGCCCACATCCGCAGCACATCGTCCAGCGAGGCCGCTCCGAGATCGGTCACGCCTGGCCAGCGCGCCAGAAATTTTTCGAAATAAGGACCGGCCGCTTTCACGGTGGTCTGTTGCAGCATGATTTCCGACAGCCACACGCGATAAGGATCGGATATCTCGCCCGGCAGCGCGCGCCAGGGCAGCACACGGCGGTGGCGATCGTACCATTGCAGAATCAGCGCCGCACGATCGCCCGCCGGTTCCTGCGGATGGAGAGCCGCGACTTTGTTTCGCCGCGCCGTGCTGGCTGATAAGGTCATGATGTCAGTTATCCAGCCAAGGCGCTCATGAGCAAGCCCGGTCCTCTCTTCGCCAAGTCCTTGTCCGCGCTTTTGGCCGGCGTGTTCACCGATGCCTTTGCCAGGCAGGGCTTCGCCGCGCGCGAACTGGTGACCCGTTGGGCCGAAATCGCCGGTGAGGATATCGCCGCTTATTGCGAACCCTTGAAGATTCAATGGCCGCGCCCGGTCGAGGGCCAGCCTCAGGAACCGGCGACATTGATCCTGCGGGTCGAAGGGCCCCGGGCGCTCGAAATCCAGCACTCCTCAACCGTCATTCTGGAGCGGGTCAACCGCTTCTTCGGCTGGAGCGCGATCGGCAAACTGGCGCTGCGGCAGGCACCGCTGTCACGCCGCGCGAAGCGTAACATCGTCAAGACGCCCGACGCCGGGGCAGTCGCAAAAGAGGCCGCGCAATTGACGGATGTGGAGGATGAGCGCCTACGCGCGGCACTGGCGCGGCTTGGAGCCACAGTCAGATCCGGGGTCACGATCAAGC
>DASWQB010000525.1:0-3256 GCA_036398335.1 Afipia sp.
CGCCGACAAGGCGCTGTTGGTCTCGATCTATGTCGCGCTCGGCATGGCGGACGCCATCCCGCGCTGGCTGGTGATCCTGGTAGTGTCGCGCGATCTGATGATCGTCGGTGCGATGATCGTCTCATGGCTTTTGGAAAATCCGATGCCGGTGAAGCCGCTGATGGTTTCGAAATGGAACACCGTGGCCCAGGTTGCTTTCGCGGCGCTGGTTTTGGCCTCGCTTGGATTTGGTTTCCGCGCGCAGCCTTATGATACGATCATGATGGTTTGCGTTGCGGTTCTGACCCTGTTGTCCATCGCGCGCTACCTTGTGGAGTGGGTGCGGCACATGGCGACAACGGAAGAGGTCTAGGAATTCCCCGTGGCTGTTCGTGCTCAACCCCGTCAGCTCGCCTTCGCTCTGCCGCATGCGGAGAGTCTGTCGCGCGACGATTTTCTGGAAGGGCCGGGCAACGCGCAGGCGCTGGCGCTGATCGAGCAGTGGCCGGATTGGCCGAACAGGGTAATGATGCTGACCGGACCCGAAGGTTGCGGTAAAAGTCATCTCGCGGCGATTTGGGCCGGGCAGGCGGGCGCGCGCACGATCGCGGCGCATGCGCTCACCGTCGCGAACGTGCCCGGATCGCTGGCGACCGGCGCCCTGGTGGTCGAGCATCTCGAGCCGCGCGCGTTCGAGGAGCGCGCGCTGTTTCATCTGTTGAATCTTGCGCGTGAGGATGGCGCCTTCGTCCTGATGAGTGGACGCGTGGCGCCGTCCTCCTTTGCAGTTGATTTGCGTGATCTCGGCTCGCGGCTGCGAGCGTTGCCGGTGGTAGCCCTGAGCGCCCCCGATGATGCGATGTTCCGCGCGCTGATCGTCAAATTCTGTGCCGACCGGCAGATGAGCCTGGATGAGAGTGTGGTCTCTTATCTCGCCAGCCATATCGAGCGCTCATTCGTCTCGGCCCGCAAAGCGGTCGAGACATTGGATACCGAGGCGCTGCGGCTGCGCCGTCCGGTGACGCGGGCGCTGGCGGCGGAAATTTTTCGCGGCCGCACGGATTCCCACTCGTGATGGCCGAACTTGATCCAGCTATGACGCATTGAGGCCCAGCTGCCTCGGATTTCGCTACGTTTGCGTGCTTTATTCGGCGGGCGCCGAGCGGGACAGACCCACCGCCGCGACGAATGCCAGAAAGATCAGCACGCCCGCGAAGCCTGCCACCGCCGGCCAGCCATCTGCGGCCCAGAACCAGCCTCCGAGAGACCCCATGATGCTGGAGCCGGTGTAGTAGACAAGAAGATAGAGCGAGGCCGCGTGGCCTTTCGCATTCGTGGCGAGCCGTCCGACCCAACCGCTCGCGACCGTATGCGTGACGAAAAATCCGCTGGTGAGCAGCGCGATGCCGGTGATGATCGCGGCCAGCGAAGGCAGCAGCGTTATGGCGATGCCGGCGGCGAAAATCAGGGTACCTGCGATCAGCACCGGCGCGCGGCCAAGCCGGTCGGACAGTGCGCCGGCAAGCCATGAAGCCAGCGTCCCGAACAGATAGACCGTAAAGATCGATCCGATCTGGGTCTGGCTCAGTTCGTAGGGCGGGGCGACGAGGCGGAACGTCACGTAATTGTAGATCGTGACGAAGGCTCCCATGACAAGACCACCGATCACGAACAGCGAAAGCAGGTTTCTGTCTCGAAGGTGGTCGGCCCAGGCCCGCAGATGATAACTGGCATCGAATTTCAATTGCCGTTCGAAATTGCGCGACGGCGGCAGCAACAGGATGAAGATGACCGCCAAAATCAGATCGAGCAGGCCGAGAACGCCGAGCGCCGTCCGCCATGACGCCAGCTCAGCGATTACGCCGGTGAAGAATCGTCCCGCCATGCCGCCGAACGCCGTGCCGCCCACATAAAGCCCCATGGTGAGCCCAAGCCCTTTGGGATGAATCTCTTCGGCAAGATAGGCCATCGCGACCGCCGGAACGCCGCCAAGGACAAAACCTTCCAGAGCCCGGAGCGCCAGCAATCCATGCCAATTCGACACGAAGGCGAGAGCGATGTTGAGCAACGCGGCGCAACACATCGACGTGAACATCAAGCCGCGCCGCCCGAACATCTCGGAACCCGCGCCCGCGCACAGGATCGCGGCTGCGAGCAGCGCGGTTGTCAGTGAAAGCGCGAGGGAGCTTTGGGCGGCGCTGACGCCGAAATCGCTCGCCAGTTCCGGGAGGAGCGGCTGGACAGCATAGACCGCGGAGAACGTAACGAAACCCGCCAGAAACAGCGCAACCGACGTGCGGCGATAGATGCGCGTTCCGCGTTCGGTCCAGGTGGGAGAAGGCTCGCCATCGGCTGCGGATGTCGCATTTGTCTGGGTGTCCATCGCAATGTGCAAAGCATATCGAGATGGCATCTACAACGCAGGTGCACATGACGTTTGCGGGCGGAACGGGCGATGGAATCGCATGGCTGAAGGCTCGCTCTGGCGGACCGGGCTGGAAACGATCGACCTGAATTCGGCTGCCGCTTCGTCAGGACCAATTTCCGATCTTTGACCGGGGTTGTTTCGCCGCCCTCGCTCCCTCGCAATAACCATTCGAGGCAAGAGGCATTCTGCCGCTTGGACATGGCCGCGACTTGGCCCATTATGTCACTGTAGAGTCACGACATTCGCGGATGATCTGGCAGGCGTGCGCAGCCTGCGCCAGATCCAACAAAATGAGCCTCTGATGGATACGCCTCAAGCCACTGTTCGACATAGCGAAACCGAAGTCGAGCCGTTGCCTGCCTCGGTTGTGGACGGACCGGAACGTTTCATCAACCGGGAGCTGTCCTGGCTGCATTTCAACCGGCGCGTTCTCGAAGAGGCGGTCAATCCGAACCATCCGGTGCTGGAGCGGGTCCGTTTCCTGTCAATCTCGGCGAATAACCTCGACGAATTCTTCATGGTCCGTGTCGCGGGCCTCAAGGCGCAAATCCGCGAAGGCTTCAACGAACGCAGCCCCGATGGCCTGACCCCAGCCGAGCAGCTCGTTCAGATCAATACCGCGGTCTCGAAACTCGCCAGCGACCAGCAGGCGATCTGGCGGGATTTGCATGCCATCCTTGCCGACGCAGGCATCGTGCTGGTCGACGGACGCGACGTCACCAAATCGGAAGTGAGCTGGATCGAGGATCATTTCCTGCACAACATCTTTCCGCTGCTCACGCCGCTGGCGATCGACCCCGCGCATCCGTTTCCGTTCATTCCGAGCCTCGGCTTCACCATCGCGCTGCA
>DASWQB010000526.1:0-2134 GCA_036398335.1 Afipia sp.
CGAGAGCTTCGCCGAGCATGGCGCCAACAACATCCGCGATTTTTTCCGCGTTCTGCTGCAGATGGCGGTGGTGCTGACCTATGCCGGCGCTCTGCCGGTGGTGAAGGTCGGTCGCGTCGCCGGCCAGTTCGCCAAGCCGCGTTCCTCGCCGACCGAGAAAAAGGATGGCGTCGAGTTGCCAAGCTATCGCGGCGACATCGTCAATGACTCTGCCTTCACGGCGGAAGCGCGCATTCCCGATCCGCGCCGCCAATTGATGGCGTATCGCCAGTCGGCGGCGACGCTGAATCTTTTGCGCGCGTTCGCGACCGGCGGCTTCGCCAATCTGGGAAGCGTCCATCAGTGGATGCTCGGTTTCCTGAAGGATTCGCAGCAGTCGCGCCGTTACAAGGAACTGGCGGACCGGATTTCCGACGCGCTCAACTTCATGCGCGCCTGCGGCCTCAATCTGGAAAGCCATCCTGAACTGCGTTCGACCGACATCTACACCAGCCATGAGGCGCTGCTGCTTGGCTACGAGCAGGCGTTCACCCGCGTCGATTCCACGACCGGCGACTGGTACGCGACATCGGGCCATATGATCTGGATCGGCGACCGCACCCGCCAGCTCGATCACGGCCATGTCGAATATTTCCGGGGCATCAAGAATCCGATCGGCCTCAAATGCGGTCCGTCGCTGAAGGCCGATGAACTTTTGAAGCTGATCGACGTGCTCAACCCGGAGAACGAGCCGGGCCGCCTGACGCTTATCAACCGTTTCGGTGCCGATAAGGTCGCCGAACATTTGCCGCATCTGATCCGCGCCGTTCAGCGCGAGGGCAAGGTCGTGGTGTGGTCGTGCGATCCGATGCATGGCAACACGATCACTTCGACGAGCGGCTACAAGACCCGGCCGTTCGACCGCATTTTGTCCGAGGTGAAGACCTTCTTCTCGGTCCACGCGGCGGAGGGCACTCATCCGGGCGGCGTGCATCTGGAAATGACCGGGCAAAACGTCACTGAATGCATTGGCGGCGCGCGCGCAATCACCGACGAGGACCTCAACGACCGTTATCACACGGCTTGCGATCCCCGCCTGAACGCCGAGCAGTCGATCGACATGGCGTTTTTGATCGCTGAACTGCTCAAGAACGAGCGTGACGGCAAGGTGAAACCGATACCGGCGGTCGCGGGATTTTAAATCCCGCGCCGTTGCGCTGAACTCGCGAAGCGGACTAAAACCTTCGCATGGCCGATCCTGCAAACTTCACGATCACGCTGGCGCAGCTCAATCCCGTTGTCGGAGACATCTCCGGCAACGCGCAGAGGGCGCGTGCCGCGCGTGCGCAGGCGGCGAAGGACAAGGCCGACCTGCTGGTTCTGTCCGAACTGTTCATCGCCGGTTATCCGCCCGAAGACCTCGTCCTGAAACCGGCGTTTCAGGCCGCGTGCCGCGCCGCCATCGAAGAACTGGCGCGCGAAACTGCTGATGGCGGTCCGGCGGTGCTGATCGGCACGCCATGGGTCGATGACGGCAAGCTCTACAATGCCTGCGCGCTGCTTGACGGCGGGCGCATCGCGGCGCTGCGCTTCAAGGCCAATCTTCCCAACTACGGCGTGTTCGACGAGAAGCGCGTGTTCGCGCGCGGACCTGCGGCCGGGCCGGTGACGGTGCGCGGCGTGCGCGTCGGCGTGCCGATCTGCGAAGACACATGGATGGAAGAATCCGACGAATATGAAAACGTCGTCGAGTGTCTTGTGGAGACCGGCGCGGAAATCCTGATTGTGCCGAATGGCTCGCCCTATACGCGTGAGAAGAACGACATGCGCATGGCGGTTTCCGTCGCGCGAGTCACCGAAAGCGGCTTGCCGCTGGTCTATCTCAACCAGGTCGGTGGCCAGGACGAACTCGTATTCGATGGTTCGTCCTTCGCGCTGAATGCGGACCGCTCGCTGGCGTTTCAGTTGCCGGGCTTTGTCGAAAGCATCACGACGCTGCGCTGGACCAAGGGCGAGGGTGGCTGGTCCTGCAAGGGGCCGGCCGCGCCGGTGCTCGATGGCGACCGCGGCGATTACGCCGCCTGTGTGCTTGGTCTGCGCGATTACGTCACCAAGAATGCATTTCCCGGCGTGCTGCTCGGCATTTCGGGTGGCA
>DASWQB010000527.1:0-1558 GCA_036398335.1 Afipia sp.
CCGAGACTTTTTGTGTGGTTCGCAGCAGGCGCCTCCATGAAAATCGACGCGGCCGGCCGCACTACACCCTGCCAAAAAGCCTTCATTGAAACACCCCCCATTTCGGTGAGACACACGGACTCGAACACCCTGAGCGATTTATTCCATCACCATCGCTTAATCATCAGATGCAAACTAGAACCTCTCGAAAAACGCTTCAGTAATTGACGATGTTGCATTTCCAGCACAAACACGTACAGCGACGACGGAAAGTCGCCCGACACCGCCATGCTGGCGACACTTACGCACGGTTGGTCGACAACATCGCCACGCCGATCGCCAAATTTCAGGTTGATGTAATTGCGGGACGATTATCGAATGCGCTTCGTTGTTTTACGATGCGGCTTTCAACGCTGCCGCGCATGCGTCACCATTGTAGCGCAACGTCGCGAGTACTTCGCGGCGCAGGCCATCATTGTCCTGGCACCAGCCGATAGTGGGCGACGCATGCATGCGAGCGCGCGTTCAACGCGCGACACGACGCCGCATCCGATCCTTGATCTTTCTGGCGGCAAGCCAGGCTGGGTGGAAGATATCGGACTTTGCGCGCGAGCATCGCGCCTGGGCAAAGACCAAATTTCTAAAATCAAGTCTCTAAGACCCTAAAATCAGGTCTCCGAAACAATGGCGCGAGAGACGGGGCTCGAACCCGCGACCTCCGGCGTGACAGGCCGGCACTCTAACCAACTGAGCTACTCCCGCACGGGTCGATATGATCGATCCGCTAGAAGGTGGGACTTAAAGGTGGGAACAGGCCAAGTCAAGGCAGTTGCGAATCTGCCTGTGTAGCAGGGTCTTTTCCACTGCTGATGCAAATAAACCGCTATTTACGGGCCGAATGGCGTAGGCAGGCCCCTGCCGAATCAACTAATGCCTGATATATCGGAACTTCCGTACAGCCAGTACCAACGAGGAGGGTCAAATATGGCGAAGAAAGCAGCTACCCCGACAACCGTCACCCTGAAGCACCTTGCGGCAGCTCTCGCTGAAGACCACGAATTGTCCAAGAAGCAGGCCGAGACGATTCTCAGCGACATGGTCGAGAAGATCACCAAGCACCTCAAGAAGGGCGAGCGTATCCGCATCGTCGGCCTCGGCATTCTCCAGGTTCGCAAGCGCGCCGCGCGCATGGGCCGCAACCCCGCCACTGGCGAAGCCATCCACATCAAGGCGAGCAAGAAGGTTGCCTTCCGCGCCGCCAAGGAGCTGAAGGAAGCCGTCTGATCTTTCAGACCGTTTTCCAGCCGTGCTTTTCAGCGCCATTCCGGTTCGCTTTCGAGCGGTCCCGGAATGGCGTTTCTTTTGGCCTATTTGCTTTTCGAGCCGAATGAATATCTTCTCGCTTCAACCGTTCTTGCCGCTGCTTACCGTCACCCTGAGGTGCCGTAGCGAAGCGAAGGCCTCGAAGGGCGACGGCAGCGCCCGCGTAATGGCCGTTCATCCTTCGAGGCTCGCCGCAAGCACGGCTCGCACCTCAGGATGACGGAGCCCACCATGACCATGAACTTCAAACACACCG
>DASWQB010000528.1:0-10338 GCA_036398335.1 Afipia sp.
GATACGCTGGTCGGAGGCTCAACTGCGGCCACCAACATTGCACGCTTTGGTGCGGGCGGCCTTCGCAATACACGGGATAACTTCGTGCTCGCTGCCGGCAAGCTTGGGCTCGGTCGCCGCGACGTCATGCCATGTATCAGCTTCTTTGCGCCGGTCAGCGTCGATGACGACGGCAGGTTTCATTGGCATGAAGATCGCCGCCACGCGGGGGATTTTGTGGATCTGCGTGCGGAGATGGATTTGCTGATCGCGATTTCGAATTGCCCGCATCCACTCGATTCTGCCTCAAGCTACTCCGGCGAGCCGGTTGAAGTCATTCGTTATCGTACGCCGCCAGCCAGCAAAGACGATTTATGCCGCCATGCGAGCGCCGAATCGATGCGGGCTTTCGAGAACAATGAATTTCTCGATGCCGGAATGGCGGGGCAGGTGTCATGAACGTGCATCCCGTTTCATCCCGGATCGTTCTCGATCAGGAGATTCCCGCCCGTGCGCCGTGGTCCGCCATTATCAAGAGGGGCCAGTCGCTTCGTATTGTCGACACGCATGGCCAGCAGGCGGTCGATACGCTGTTCTACAACGCTCATGATCATCAGGAACGTTACAGCGGACAAGATACGTTGCGCGCCCAAGGGGCGGCCTATATCAGCCTCGGCACGCAGCTGATGTCGAATGAAGGCCGCGTCATGCTGCGTGTCACCGCCGATAGCTGTGGCCTTCACGATACGTGCGCCGGTGCCTGTTCATGCGAGAGCAACACGGTGCGTTTCGGTCACGGGACGAAATATCAGCACGCGTGCCGGGAGAATTTTATCATCGAGGCGGCGAAACACGGCATGACCAAGCGCGATATCGTGCCTAATCTCAATTTCTTCATGAACGTGCCGTTCGACACGTCCGGGAATTTTACCGTCGTCGACGGCGTATCGAAGCCGGGTGACCATGTGGAGATGGTTGCCGAGATGGATGTGCTCTGCCTGATCTCAAACTGTCCGCAGGTCAATAATCCCTGCAATGGCTTCTTTCCGACGCCAATACAGGTGATGATCCTCGAAGCAGTGAAGGACTGAGGTATGTTCAGCAAAGTCCTGATCGCCAACCGCGGCGAAATCGCCGGGCGGATCGGCAGAACCTTGCGCGGCATGGGGATTTCCTCGGTTGCTATCTATTCAGACGCCGATCGTTTCACGCGACCTGTGCAGCAGGCGGATGAAGCTGTACGCGTTGGTCCTCCGCCTGCGGCGGAGAGCTATCTCAACGTCGATGCCATTATTGCCGCCTGTCTTCAAACCGGCGCGCAGGCGGTGCATCCCGGTTACGGCTTTTTATCGGAGAACCGTATCTTCGCGCGGAAGCTGGCGGAACACGGCATCATTTTTATCGGTCCGCGCCCTGATCATCTCGAAGCGTTTGGATTAAAGCATCGCGCGCGCGAGCTGGCGCAGCGCAGTAACGTGCCGCTGCTGCCGGGCTCCGGACTGATCGACACCGCCGAGCAGGCGATGGAGCAGGCCGAATTGATCGGGTTTCCGCTGATGCTGAAAAGCACTGCGGGCGGCGGCGGCATTGGGATGCAGCTCTGCCACGATGCCGAGATGTTGCGCGAGCGTTTCGCCACCGTGCAGCGCACGGCGCGGGCGAGTTTTGGCGATGCGCGGGTTTATCTGGAGCGCTTTGTCGCTGAAGCGCGCCACATCGAAGTGCAGATATTCGGCAATGGAAAAGGCGATGTGGTTGCGCTCGGGGAGCGCGATTGCTCGTTGCAGCGGCGAAACCAGAAAGTCGTCGAAGAGACGCCCGCGCCCGATCTCGATGAAAAAACACGGTCGCGATTGCACGACGCTGCCGTGGCGCTTGGCAAAAGCGTAGCTTACGAATCTGCTGGCACCGTCGAATTCATTTATGATGTCGAGCGCCGGGATTTCTATTTCCTTGAGGTCAACACTCGCTTGCAGGTCGAGCACCCCGTCACCGAGGCGGTGTTCGGTGTCGATCTGGTTGAATGGATGGTGCGGCAAGCCGCCGGCGAGGATGTGCTTTCGGACGCAGCCTCACTGACATCGAAGGGAGCCGCCATTGAGGTGCGGGTTTATGCTGAGAATCCGAATGCCGGATTTCGTCCCAGCGCCGGGCGGCTGACCGGCGTTGAGTTTCCGCTT
The DNA here is from genome assembly GCA_036398335.1 of Afipia sp. GTDB lineage: Bacteria > Pseudomonadota > Alphaproteobacteria > Rhizobiales > Xanthobacteraceae > Afipia. Next base: position 2,160 of record DASWQB010000528.1, read on the forward strand.
GATGCGCGGATCGATGGCTGGATCGAAACCGGCACGGAAGTCACGCCGTTCTACGATCCGATGCTGGCGAAAGTGATCGTCGCTGGAAACACGCGTGAACAGGCGATTGAAAAGCTCAATTTGGCATTGGCGGAAACGACAATTTCCGGCATCGAAACAAACCTCGATTATCTGCGTGCGGTTGCGAGTTCCGATGCGTTTCGAAGCGGCCGGGTGGCAACGAAGGTGCTTGCGGATTTTTCGCCCGCGATGCGCACCGTGGATGTTATTGCGCCGGGCGCGCAATCGGGTTTGCAAGAGCTGCCTGGCCGGCTGCATCTTTGGCACGTCGGCGTGCCGCCGTCGGGCCCGATGGACGAACGCTCGTTCCGCCTCGCCAACTTGATTGTCGGTAATTCCGACACCACGGCCGCGTTGGAGCTAACGGTGAGCGGCCCGACTCTGCGTTTCAATATGGACGCAATCGTTGGACTTGCCGGAGCGCGCATGATGGCGAAACTCGATGGCGAGGCTGTGGAAAATGATGTGCCGATTTCGGTGCGTGCCGGCCAGACTTTGACCATCGGCAAGATCGATGGCGCGGGACAGCGTACCTATCTCTCGGTGCGGGGCGGGTTTGCCGCGCCGCAGACTTTCGGCTCGCGTGCCGTGTTCACGCTTGGCGCATTCGGCGGCCACGCGACGGGCGCGCTTAAGGCCGGCGATGTGCTGCATATCGGCGATGTTCCAGATGCGGCGCAATCTCCGCGCTTTCTGGCGGCGAGCGAACGCCCGGCACTGACGCGCGAATGGACGCTTGGCGTGCTTTACGGCCCGCATGGCGCGCCGGATTTCTTTCTTGACGATGACATCGAAATATTTTTCTCGGCGCAGTATGAAGTTCATTTCAATAGTGCGCGCACCGGCGTGCGTCTGATCGGGCCGAAACCGAAATGGGCGCGCCGCGACGGCGGCGAGGCTGGGTTGCATCCGTCCAATATCCACGACAATGCCTATGCCGTCGGATCCATCGATTTCACCGGCGATATGCCGATCATTTTGGGACCTGATGGACCTAGCCTCGGGGGTTTTGTTTGTCCGGCGGTCGTCGCGCGCGATGAAATGTGGAAGACGGGTCAACTCAAGCCTGGCGACAAAGTCCGTTTCTTTCCGGTGGAGCGCCCACGCGATCCTGTTGCCGGACCGCAGATCAAGGTGGCCTCGCACGACGCGGGCTCACCGATTGTTGGCCGCAACGACGACGGGCCGATCCCGGTGGTCTACCGCCGCGCGGGCGACGACAATCTGCTCGTTGAATATGGACCGATGGAGCTTAATATCGCTCTGCGCCTGCGCGTGCACGTTCTCGCGCAAGCCGTCAGGGAAGCGAAACTTCCCGGGCTGATCGATCTTACGCCCGGCATTCGTTCGCTCCAGATTCATTACGACAGTGCGATCCTATCGCGCAGCAAATTGCTCGGTGCTCTGCGCGACATGGAGGACGGACTACCGCCTGTCGAGGCGATGAAAGTACCGAGCCGCACCGTTCATCTCCCGTTGTCGTGGAACGATCCGCAGGCACAGCTCGCCATGCAAAAGTATCAGGACCTCGTGCGCTCCGACGCGCCATGGTGTCCGTCAAACATCGAGTTCATTCGCCGTATCAACGGGCTCGATAATGAGGACGACGTTCGGCGCATTGTCTTCGATGCCAGCTATCTCGTGCTTGGCTTGGGCGACGTTTATCTCGGTGCGCCGGTTGCCACTCCGGTCGATCCGCGGCATCGGCTGGTGACGACGAAATACAATCCGGCGCGGACCTGGACACCGGAAAACGCCGTCGGTATCGGCGGCGCGTATATGTGCATCTACGGCATGGAAGGGCCGGGCGGCTATCAATTGTTCGGCCGCACCATTCAGGTATGGAACACCTGGCGCACCACGAAAGTGTTTGAACCTGGCCATCCGTGGCTGTTGCGGTTCTTCGATAAGATCAAATTCTTTCCGGTCAGCGCGGAAGAATTGCTGGAAGCTCGTGCGGCCTTTCCGTACGGCGCTTATGACATCAAAATCGAGCAGGGCGAATTTTCCTATGCGGATTATGCGAATGATCTTGTCCGCAATCGCGTCTCAATCGAAACCTTCAAAAACAGGCAGCAAAAGGCTTTCGAGGCCGAGCGTCAGCGCTGGAAGGATTTGAAGCTCGATGAGGCGCTCGCCGAACCTGTAACGATATCCATGCCCGCTGAAGACATCCCGGATGGTTCTGCCGGCGTATTTTCCGAAGTGCCGGGTAATGTGTGGAAATGCCTGGTCGATGAGGGAGCCAAGATCGCATCGGGAGACGTTATTGCGATTATCGAATCGATGAAGATGGAGATTGGGGTGCAGTCGCCGGTCGATGGAACGGTCGCTTCAATCCGCGTCAAGCCGGGACAAACGCTTCGCGCGGGAGACGTCGTGGCAGTGATAAAGGAAACTGCTGTGTAAAAAATGCGGGTTTTCAACTAGCCGATGATAAATTGCCGGCGTTCCGCCCGAACGCGCGATGCGATGTAGCGGTGAACCTCCTTCACACGCTGCGTGCCATGCGTGTCGGGATGTGAAACGAGCCAATAACTGCGCGTGAATGCGATCTGCGGCAGCAGGCGTTTTAGCTCCGGATATCGCCGCGCCGCATAATCGTGCAGTATGCCGATGCCGTGTCCGGCGCGCACGGCTTCAATCTGACCGACGACGCTGCCGCACTCGTAGCGGCGATTCATGAGCGTATCGAACTGTGCGGTATAATCGAGCGCCTTGCTATACATGATGTCGGCGACTTGCGTGACCAGCATATGCCCGGCGAGGTCGCTTTGCTCGGAAATGGGCGCTGAACGTTCGAGGTAGTGCTGCGAGGCATATACGCTCAGCGTATAGTCGGTCAGTTTGGTCGTGATCATACGCACCTCCTTGGGGCGCTCGATCGTGACCACGATGTCGGCTTCGCGTTTTGACAGCGAGAATGTGCGAGGCAGGGGCACGAGCTGAATGACCAGATCGGGATGGACCGCAGCCAGCGCGCCGAGTTGCTCCGCAAGAAAATAATTTCCGATTCCGTCCGGCGCGCCGACACGCACCGTTCCCGCGACGCGGCCCGACGTTGCCTGCAACTGAGAGCCGACCTTCAGGAATTCGGATTCAACGCGTTCGGCCGTCGCCATCAAGGCTTCGCCGGAGCGCGTGAGGGTGCATCCTGTCGTCTCGCGCTTGACAAGTCTGGTCTTCATTTCCCGCTCAAGTGCGGTGAGCTGCCGGGCAACAGTCGCGTGATTGACGCCAAGCCGCTTCGCCGCACCGAGGATTTGCCCAGTGCGGGCGACTTCGAGGAATATGCGAACCCGGTCCCAGTCCATGTCGTGTCCTAAACCAATTGCCATGTACTTTAATTTTCGCACAACGAGCGCGCAAGACTTCGAGTTGCCGGGGCAGGCGCGGGGGAGCACATCAAGACCAAGGAAAAGCAAATTCTCAGGAGATATTTCATGGCGTCCGACATCACTCATTATATCGATGGCCAGCGGCGCCCCGCCGGTAAGGGCCGCAATTCAGCGGTTTTCAACCCGGCGACCGGCCAGCAGACCGGCACCGTGCATTTGGCGTCCACTGCCGATGTGAACGAGGCGGTGGCCTCCGCCGTTAAAGCCGCGCAAGGTTGGGCGGACACAACGCCGCTGCGCCGTTCGCGTATCCTTAACCGATTTTTGCGCATCGCCGAGGACAATATCGACGATCTCGCCACGATTATTTCGGCCGAGCACGGCAAGGTGTTTTCCGATGCCAAGGGCGAGGTCCAGCGCGGCCTTGAGGTGGTGGAATTCGCGACCGGTGCGCCGCAGCTTTTAAAAGGCGAAGTCAGCGAAGATGTCGGTACCCGGATCGATAGCTACGCGGTTCGCCAGCCTTTGGGTGTTGTCGCCGGAATCACGCCGTTCAATTTTCCCGCGATGGTGCCGATGTGGATGTTCCCCGTCGCGCTGGCGTGCGGCAATGCGTTCATCCTGAAGCCGTCGGAGCGCGATCCGTCCGCTTCCTTGATGATCGCGGATTGGCTCACGGAGGCGGGACTTCCAAAGGGTGTGTTTAATGTCGTGCAAGGCGACAAGGAGGCTGTTGATGCGCTTCTGCACCATCCGGATATTTCCGCGATCAGCTTTGTCGGCTCGACCCCCATCGCGCGTTATATTTACGAGACTGCCGCGACCACTGGCAAGCGGTGTCAGGCGCTCGGAGGCGCGAAAAACCACATGATCGTGATGCCGGATGCCGACATCGACCAGGCGGTCGACGCGCTAATGGGCGCGGCCTATGGTTCGGCCGGAGAACGCTGCATGGCGGTGTCTGTCGCGGTGCCGGTCGGCGAGAACACAGCGAATGCGCTGATGGAAAAGCTGGTGCCGAAAGTGCGGGCGCTGAAAATCGGACCGGGCACCGATCCGGAGGCTGAGATGGGTCCGCTGGTGACGAAAACGCATCTCGACAAGGTGAAGGGCTATATCGATGCTGGCGTTGCCGAAGGCGCCAAGCTCGTTGTCGATGGTCGCGACTTCAAGATGCAGGGCTATGAGAACGGCTATTTCGTCGGTGGCGCGCTGTTCGACAACGTCACGCCCGACATGAAAATCTACAAGGAAGAGATTTTCGGTCCCGTGCTCTCGGTCGTCCGTGCGCCCGATTACGACTACGCGGCAAAGATCATCAACGAGCACGAGTTCGGCAACGGCACAGCGATCTTCACCCGAAACGGCGAGGCGGCGCGCGAATTCGCCCACCGTATCAAGGTGGGCATGGTCGGCATCAACGTGCCGATCCCGATTCCGATGGCTTTTCATTCCTTCGGCGGCTGGAAGGCCTCGCTGTTCGGCGATCATCACATGCATGGACCGGAAGGCATCCGATTTTACACTAAGCTGAAGACCATCACGACCCGATGGCCGTCCGGCATGGCTTCGGGCGCGGAGTTCGCCATTCCGAACATGAAGTAATGCGGCGGCTGTTTTGGCGACTGAGGGCGGCGGCTTTCTTGCCGCCTTCACCGGCCGCAAGGGAGCGATATTATTGAACGCCAGCCTTGGTCTTTGCAGACTTGTTCTTTGCGATCAGTTCAGCGACCAGCTTCGGCATGAGATCTTTCGATCCGATGAGGAAGCTCGTCACCGAGTCGCGCACGATGTCGTCGAGATGGGACGGCGTCGGCGTGCAATAGATGAAGCGCCGGATCGCCATATAAAAAATTCGCCCATGCAGGCCCCAGAACATTTCAATCTCGCGATCCGAGAGGGGTAAAGTGTCCGCGTCGGGTAGCTGCAAGTCGTGGCGCAGTTCGCAACACGCTGGCTCAACGATCTCGCGGCGAACGATGGCGAGATAGCGGTTGGTAATATCGAACGATTTCAGGCCGGACGAAACGAAAATCCGCACCCAGTTGTAGTCGAATACGCGCTCGACATATTCGAGATAGAACTGCGTGAGCCTTGCTTCGAGCGGCAGGGTGCGATCGCGGATCATCGGACCCCAATCGGGATTCCAGCGGCTGAGATAAATGTGTTCGTAAACGCGCTCGACCAGCGCTTCCTTGCTGGGAAAATGCCGATAGATGGTCGCATGCGTGATGCCCATGCGTTTGGCGAGTTCGCGAGTCTGCCCTTCGAAGCCGCGCTCGGCAAAAAAGCGGATGGCTTGGTCAAGAATGAACTGCTCGCGGTCCGCCGCGCGCATGTTGCGCCGCCGGGGTTGTTCCGTTGCAATTTTCCTGGCTGATTTTGCGGCCTTTTTCGCCATGGCGTCGGGTCCGGCGTTCGAATCTGCGTCACGGTAACGCAACATGAAAAAGTGACCAAATGGTCATTTTTCTTGACGAGCGGCTTACAGTGTGGTGGAGTGAAGTTACCAGATGGTCACAAATCTGGATGGCTGCCTCGAGGGAGGTTTCGTTGAAGGCCAGGGCGTTTAACTATGTGCGTCCGACGACGGTTGAGGACGCACTCGACGCATATGCAGGATCGGGCGATGACGCGAGCTATATTGCGGGCGGGCAGAGTCTCGTTCCGGCGTTGGCTATGCGTTTGCAGGCGCCAGCGCTGCTTGTCGACATTTCCCACATCGAGTCCATGAAGGGCGTTGCGCTTGAAGATGGCTGGTTGCGCATCGGTGCGCTGACCCGGCACTTTGAGACGCTCCGCGATCCGTTAATACGCAGACATGCGCCGTTACTCAGCGAGGCCGCGCCTTATGTGGCGCACCCCGCGATCCGCAACAAAGGCACGCTCGGCGGCAGCGTCGCGCTGGCTGATCCGGCTTCGGAATTTCCGGCGATGATGCTCGCGCTTGGCGCGGAGATGGAAATTGCCGGTCCGTCCGGTACGCGCCGTGTTTCTGCTGACGATTTCTTTGTCGATCTTTACCAGACCGCGCTCGAATCCGGGGAATTGCTGATCGCGCTGCATGTTCCGGCGGTAAAGGGCAATCAGCGCTGGGCATTCGACGAACTGGCGCGGCGGCGTGGCGACTATGCCATCGTTGGAGCCGGTGCCATCGTCTCGTTTGAGAGCGGTGAGGTAAGCGATGCGCGCATCGTGTTTATTTCGGTCGGTTCGACCCCGGTTCGCGCCAAGGCCGCAGAGGCGGCGCTGGCTGGTCATGCCCTTGAGGCGGGCGCGATCCAGCGCGCGCAGGCGGCGCTCGAAAAAGACCTCGCCCCACCCGACGATAAGCACATGACCGCGACCATGCGAATGCATCTGGCGCGCGTGTTGCTCGGACGCTTGCTCCATCGCGTGATGGAGGCGGCATGAGTGATACAATATCCATCACGTTGACGGTCAACGGTGAGACAGTGTCGCATCATGTGTCGCCACGCGACACGCTGGCGGATTTTCTGCGTCAGAACCTGCAACTCACCGGAACGCATCTGGGATGTGAGATGGGTGCGTGCGGAGCCTGTCTGGTTTTGCTCGACGACAGGCCGATTCATGCCTGTTTGATGTTCGCGGTGCAGGCCGAAGGAATGACGATTGAGACCATCGAGGGGCTGAACGATCGCGGCCACATCGCCGACATCCAGCAGGCGTTTCATCAGCGCAACGCTCTGCAATGCGGCTTTTGCACCGCCGGAGTTCTCGTGACCGCATATCATCTTTTGAAGACGGAGCAGGCTTCGTCCCGCGAGGAAATTCGCGACGGGCTATCGGGAAATTATTGCCGCTGCACCGGATATGAAGCCATCGTCGATGCGATCGAGACGGTGGCACGTGACCGGAAGTCCGGTCTTAGTCGTCGGGCTGTCGAGGAGGTGGACGCATGAACGCGCCACTTCATGCCATCGACAGGCCGAACTCTTATATCGGCCGTTCCGTCGCCCGACCGAACGCCAAACGTCTGTTGGCAGGACGCGGGCGTTACGTCACCGATCTGACGTTGCCGCGTATGTTGTTTGTGGCCTTTGTGCGTAGTCCATACGCGCATGCGCGCATTGTCTCTATCGACACCGCTGACGCGAAGACGATGCCGGGCGTACGCCTGATCGCGACCGGACAGGATATGTCGCGTATCTGCAAGTCTTGGGTCGGCACGCTCGATCATTTCAAGGGCATGAAGTCCTCCGAACAATGGCCGCTTCCTATCGGCAAGGTGGTGTGGGCCGGGCAGGCGGTTGTTGCGGTGGTGGCCGATACCCGCGCGCTAGCCGAGGATGCAGCTGAAGCAGTAATGATCCAGTTCGAGGAAATCGCGCCGGTGGTCGATATCGACGCGGCGCGGGCGGCGCACAGCGAAATCATCTCGCCCGAACTCGGGAGCAACCTTTGCTTCAATACAAAAATCGATACCGGCGGCATTGACGAAATTTTTGCGACGGCCAAGCACGTGGTGGAGGGTGAATTCAATTTCGGTCGCCACACTGCGGTTACCATGGAACCGCGCGCGATTATTGCCGATTACAATCCAAGCGAGCGTCAGCTCACGGTGCATCACGCGACGCAAACACCGTATCAGTTTCAGGACCTCTATTCACGCCACTTCGGAGTGCCTGAAGCCAATGTCCGCGTGATTGCCCCCGACATCGGCGGCTCGTTCGGCATGAAACTGCATGTCTATCACGAGGACATGGCGGTCGTTGGCCTCAGCATGATGCTTGGCCGCCCGGTGAAGTATGTCGCGGACC
>DASWQB010000529.1:0-6602 GCA_036398335.1 Afipia sp.
CAGCGCCATGCGGATGCGCCAACAATAGGGGCTGAACACCCGCGCAGGATCGCTGCCGCAAAGTTCGAAAAGCTGTCGTGTCATTGTCAGCCCTTGTTTGCTGTCTGCCCGAACAGAATTTTCTTCGACTCATCGTCGACGACAGGAGCCTTAGCCGGATTGACCGTCTTGGCCTGTGCGTAGGCGCGCGCGGTCGCGGGCCGCCCATAGATCGCCTCGAACCAGCGCTTCAGATGCGGAAAATCCTCCAGCTTCTGCTGCTGCCGCTCGTAAGGCACGATCCACGGATAGGCCGCCATGTCAGCGATGGAATAGTCGCCGGCGACGAATTCGCGGTCGGCAAGACGCTTGTTGAGTACGCCGTAAAGACGGTTGGTCTCATTGACGTAGCGCGTCATCGCATACGGAATTTTTTCCGGCGCGTATTGAACGAAATGGTGGTTCTGCCCCGCCATCGGACCGAGACCGCCCATCTGCCACATCAGCCATTGCAGGACGTCGAACCTCTTGCGGATATCCGCCGGAAGAAATTTACCTGTTTTCTCGGCAAGATAAATCAGGATCGCGCCGGACTCGAAAATGGAAATCGGCGCACCGCCATCGCTGGGTGCATGATCGACGATCGCGGGCATCCGGTTGTTCGGCGCGATCTTGAGAAAATCGGGGTTGAACTGCTCGCCTTTGCCGATATTGATCGGCTTGATCGTGTAGGGAGTGCCAGTCTCTTCAAGGAACATCGTGATCTTGTGGCCGTTCGGCGTTGGCCAGTAATAGAGGTCGATCATCGGTGGTCCTTTCGTATCGGCGCGAACAGAAAGCGGAACGTGTAAATGCAATTGCATGCATCTCGCGAAACCGCAATGCTGTCAATGGGCCTGCGACGCACCCGTCATTCTAATTTGCATTTGATATTCGAAAAAATACTCTGACGGCATCAAAGCGGCGCCGCGGAACGAGCGGCGCCGCATCGTGCAAAATGCCGTGATCTTAGTTTGGTAAAATCGCGATATCCTTCACTGGCTCACTAACGCCTGAAATCTTGGCGGCTTCGGTTGCGCTGCCGGTCGATAGATCGACGCTGTAGAGCGTGTCGCCTGCCATCAACCAGGCTTCGTTCTTGCCGTTGCCGTCAGCTGCGATATCGAACGCTACCGTTGTTGGCTTGATCCCGAGTTTGCCGACGGCCGCCAGGATGCCGTCGTTCGGCGGCGCCTGCTTGACGAGAGCGCCGATGGTGCCATCGATGTTGAAAAGCGCAGTTTCTTTGGTGCCCTTCACCGAGTTGGTATATGCGCCGCCGATGACGTTCGGTTTCTCACCCTTGTGCATGTCGGTGTCGGAATATTTGTGATCGCCATCCTTGTTGACCTTGCCGTCATCCACATTGGCGCGAAGGCTCGTGCCGTCGGCGCCCATCACGCGCAAACGATCCGCAACCGGGTTGAAATCCACCGTGGTCGCAACGCCCTTAGCGATTGTGGTTTCGAGCTTCGATTTCATCGTGGCCTTTCCATCCATTGCGATGGTGACGACGGTTCCATCATCGACGAGGCCGTAAAGCAGACCATCGGCGGGGCGCACATCGATGCCCACCAGTGCGCCAGAAAGTCCGGTGATCTTGACGGAACCGCTGACCGCTTTCTGCGCGGTATCTACCATTGCGATGGTATTGTTGCCGATCAGCGCCGCGACTTGTGCGCCGTTGGCGGCTACGGAACCAATCAAAAGCGCCGCAGCAGCGGCAGGAATTGAACGAACGATCATGGCGAATACTCCCTGTTGGTTGGCGAGATGCCGAATGAGTTACGGCAACGGGGAATAGAGGTTTCCGTCTCGCGGCCCTTTGCCCCGCGTCGCGGTGACACATCGACTTTTCATCTCAGGAAATTTTCGCAGAGCCCTTAAAGCCCTTTTTTCGGGAGGGAATTCCACCCATATTGCGTTCATGACGAAGCAACCCGACACCCCGAAGAAATCCGTCAAAACCCCAAAGTCGAAAGCGCATCGACCCGACGTTCAACCGATCGGTCCCGCGCTTGCGGAACTTTTGAACCCCGCGATCAACCGCGGTGAGAGCGGACTTGGTTCATCCACGGGATTGCAGCCTCCGCCCGACAATTCCAAGGAAAGGCGCTCGGGAGGCGAAGCCGCAATTCATCGCGCGCGGACCTCAACACCCAAGAAATTCGACGCCGGGACACTGAGCTCTACGCCATTGCAGCCGTTTCCCCAGCCGCCGGGAACACACAGCGGCTTCGAGGAAGCCCCGCAAGCCAATTACGGCACCAGCGCCACCATCCCCGCGCTTGATCCGGAACTGGCCAGGCAACTCGGATTCACGACGGAGGAAGAAGATGCCGCCGCGCTGGCGCGTCCGCCGCGCAACAAGATGGAAGCTCTTGGAGTCGCTGCGACCGCCGACGCGCTGGACAATCTCATTCGCGAAGGCCGCCCGGAATTCCGAGGCGAAAACGGCGAGGTGAAAATCTGGGCGCCGCATCGCCCGCCGCGTCCGGAGAAATCCGAAGGCGGCGTGCGCTTCGAGATCAAATCCGAATATGAGCCGAAAGGGGATCAGCCGACCGCGATCAAGGAACTGGTCGAGGGCATCGCACGGCAGGACCGCACGCAGGTGCTGCTTGGCGTCACCGGCTCGGGCAAGACCTACACGATGGCGAAGGTGATCGAAGCGACCCAGCGCCCCGCGATCATTCTTGCGCCGAACAAGACCCTGGCGGCGCAGCTTTACGGCGAGTTCAAGAGCTTCTTCCCGGACAATGCGGTGGAGTATTTCGTCTCGTATTACGACTACTACCAGCCCGAGGCCTATGTGCCGCGCACCGACACCTATATCGAGAAAGATTCCTCGATCAACGAACAGATCGACCGCATGCGCCACGCCGCAACGCGCGCGTTGCTGGAGCGTGATGACGTTATTATCGTGGCGTCCGTGTCGTGCATCTACGGTATCGGTTCGGTCGAAACCTACACCGCGATGACCTTCGCCATGAAGAAGGGCGAGCGCATTGACCAGCGCCAGATCATCGCCGATCTCGTGGCACTTCAATACAAGCGAACCTCGGCGGATTTCGCGCGCGGCACCTTCCGCGTGCGCGGCGATGTCATCGACATTTTCCCGGCACACTACGAAGATCGAGCCTGGCGTATCAATTTGTTCGGCGACACCATCGAAAGCATCGAGGAATTCGATCCGCTCACCGGCCATAAGCAGGACGAGCTTGAATTCATCAAGGTCTATGCAAATTCGCATTACGTGACGCCGCGCCCGACGCTCATTCAGGCCATGAAGAGCATAAAAACCGAATTGAAATGGCGTCTCGATCAATTGAACGCGCAAGGCCGCCTGCTGGAGGCGCAGCGCCTCGAGCAGCGCACCACCTTCGATCTGGAAATGATGGAAGCGACCGGAAGCTGCGCCGGCATCGAGAACTATTCGCGCTATCTCACCGGCCGCAAACCGGGCGAGCCGCCGCCGACATTGTTCGAATACGTGCCGGACAACGCACTTGTGTTCGCGGACGAAAGCCACGTCACCGTGCCGCAAATCGGCGCGATGTTCAAAGGCGACTTCCGCCGCAAGGCGACGTTGGCCGAATACGGTTTCCGCTTGCCCTCCTGCATGGACAACCGCCCGCTGCGTTTCGAGGAATGGGACATGATGCGCCCGCAATCGGTCGCGGTGTCGGCGACGCCGTCTGCGTGGGAGTTGAACCAGAGCGGCGGCGTGTTCGTCGAGCAGGTCATTCGCCCGACCGGCCTGATCGATCCGCCGGTTCATATCCGTCCCGCGCGCACGCAGGTGGACGATCTGGTTGGCGAGGCCCGCGCCACCGCGCAGGCGGGCTACCGCTCGCTGATCACCGTGCTGACCAAGCGCATGGCGGAAGACCTCACCGAATATTTGCACGAACAAGGAATCCGCGTGCGCTATATGCACAGCGACATCGACACCATCGAGCGCATCGAGATCATCCGCGATCTTCGGCTTGGCGCGTTCGACGCGCTGGTCGGCATCAACCTGTTGCGCGAGGGTCTCGATATTCCGGAATGCGCACTGGTTGCGATTCTCGACGCCGACAAGGAGGGGTTTCTGCGCTCGGAGACCTCGCTGATCCAGACCATCGGCCGTGCCGCGCGCAACGTGGACGGCAAGGTCATTCTTTATGCCGACCAGATGACAGGCTCGATGGAGCGCGCCATCGCCGAGACCGATCGCCGACGCGAGAAGCAGGTCGCTTACAACACCGAGCACGGCATCACGCCGGAGAGCATCAAGCGATCCATCGGCGACATTCTCGGAAGTGTTTATGAGCGAGACCACGTGCTGGTAGAAATCGGCGACGGCGGCATGGCTGACGATGTGATGAGCATCGGCCACAATTTCGAGGCGGTGCTGGCCGATCTCGAAACCCGGATGCGCGAGGCGGCGGCCGATCTGAACTTCGAGGAAGCCGCCCGGCTGCGCGACGAGGTCAAGCGTTTGCGTGCCACCGAAATGGCAGTGGTTGACGATCCGACCGCAAAGCAGCGCGTGGTGCAGGGCAAGGCGGGGGCTTACGCCGGTGCGAAAAAATATGGCGAGTCCGCAAACCTGCCGCAGCAATCTTCAAAGCGGGGCGGAAACAATACGCCGCGCGCGTCTACCTCAAAGGTGCACAAGCCCGGTCTTGACGAGATGGGCATCGCGACGTGGCACGAGGTGAAGCCGGACCGCTCCGGAACGAAAAGGCCAACGCGCGCGCGCAAGCCAACGCTTGATGAAATGGGACCCGGCCCCGAAAGCAGGATTTTCCAGCCGACCAATTCGCGTCAATCCGGGCCCGAATTCGGTCCGTCACCGCGTTCCACCGGCGGCGCGCCGGGTAAACGCGGCGGGTGGAAGAAGCGATAATTGCTCCTTCCACCGTCCGGATCAATTCAGCTTTTTGCCGCCATCAGTGACACTGTCGAGAAACGCACCGACCTCGCGGTTGAGGAATTCCACATCCGCGGCGCCCGCGCCACCTGCCGAAGCGTGGCCCGTCACCGTACCGGGACTGATGGTCTTCATCGTCACGTGCGGAATGTTCTTGCCCATCTCGGTGGGCTCAAATTCTGGATTGAGCAAATCCTTGGTGCCGGTGAGAATCAGTGTCTTGGCCTTGATCGAAGCCAATGCTTTGGCGGTATCACCATCAAAACCCGGTGTGGTACCAACGTCATGCTTCTCATAGGCCCACGTCTGGTAGATCCAGTCGTCCGCATCGAACGCTTTCATCAATGCGTTTTCCTGCTGCTCCATCCATGGCAGCACATCGGTGCCGGTCTTGAACTGCGCAGTGTAAAGGTCCGGCGTCCGGGCTGCCAGCAATTGCAGAATGTCACGCCATAAACGGACGCCTTTCTCTGGCGGCGTGTCGTAATTGCCGTCCTTCCACGCCGGGTCTTCCATGATGGCCTTGCGGGTGGCTTCAAGCACGGCAACTGTCCAGCCCGGGGTCTTCGTCAACGGCACCATCGCCACCAGTGCGTCCATATCATCAGGATGGCTGACGCCCCATTGCAGGGTCTGCATGCCGCCCATCGAAGGGCCAACCACCGCGACGAGATGTTCGATACCGAATTTCTCCTTCGTCAGCCGATACTGTGATTCCACCATGTCGCGAATCAGGAATTTCGGAAATTGCATGCGCGGTTGCGCGCTCGAATTGCTCGGCGATGTTGTCAAACCGTTGGAGATCGCGTCTGTGCAAATAATGAAATATTTATCAGGATCGAGCGCCCTGCCAGGCCCGATCATAAAGTCGAGGCGGTGATGGTTGCCGCCGATCGCCGTGACCATCAGGATCGCATTCGATTTTTTTGCGTTCAGCGTGCCATGCGTGACGTAAGAGATCGAAAAATCCTTGATCGCATCGCCGCTTTCAAGCTTCAGGTCACCCTCATGATAGGTTTGATGCTGCGGTTGCGCCGGCGTGCTGGCCTTGCCCGGCGCCAACAAAAATCCAGCCACGGCAACAGAGCCAATGACAAAACAAACAGCGCGGTTCATGTGTTTCCCCCAAAGTTATTTCCATTGAGGGTCTGTCTCGCCCTCCCGTGAAGGACGATACGAACGCGATGCAGGCTTGGGAAGCATCTGCCACATTGCTGACGAAAATTTGTAGGGATGGCAGCACGGAATAAAGCTTGGGACCGCGCTATACTGCTGTATCCGAACCCTGGCCATATCGTGAGACAAATCACAATTGCGACACGATTGCTTCAGGACCAGCCGCAAACTTGTGCGCGATGATGCTATATGTCCCTCGTTCGCGGGTGCGAAAGATGTTATTAACCCGCGTCGTTTCAAGTTCGTGAAAGCAAACCACTGAGCGAGTGATGGTCATGCAATCACATTCAATGCCACAATTCCGGTTCCTCCGTCACGCCGCAATGGCGTGCGTGATCGCATTTCCTTGCGCCGTGCATGCTCAAGAAGCATCGACAACTGAGCCATCGACAGCGGCCACAGACATGCCGGCGCCGACAGCGCTGGAATGGAGCCTGCTCAGTCCCGAAGTTCCGATTACCGCCGACAAGAGCGAAAAGTTTCGCGCGCG
>DASWQB010000530.1:0-10684 GCA_036398335.1 Afipia sp.
GTCAATGCCGGCAAGGGCTATGTCGCAGCCGACCGCAACCGTCCCGAAGATGCGCCGATCGGCCTGATCCCGGTCGACAGCCTGTTCTCGCCGGTGCGCAAGGTGTCCTACAAGGTCGAGAACACCCGCGAAGGCCAGATCCTCGATTACGACAAGCTGACGCTGACGATCGAGACCAATGGCGCGATTTCCCCGGACGATGCGCTGGCCTATTCGGCGCGCATCCTTCAGGACCAGCTCAACGTGTTCGTCAATTTCGAGGAGCCCCGCAAGGAGGTTGCCGCCGAGGTCATTCCGGATCTCGCCTTCAACCCCGCGTTCCTCAAGAAGGTGGACGAACTCGAACTGTCGGTTCGCTCGGCGAACTGCCTGAAGAACGACAACATCGTCTACATCGGCGACCTCGTGCAGAAGTCGGAAGCGGAAATGCTCCGCACCCCGAACTTCGGCCGCAAGTCGCTGAACGAGATCAAGGAAGTGCTGGCCCAGATGGGTCTGCATCTCGGCATGGAAGTGCCCGGCTGGCCGCCTGAGAACATCGACGAATTGGCCAAGCGCTTCGAGGATCACTACTGAGTTTCGTTGCGGCGGGTTTTCCGCCGCGACTTAATGGGCGAACGCAGGAAGCCCGCCTGCAACATGTCCGGCAAGCGGTCGCGACAAAGAGATAGAGGACTTAAGTTATGCGTCACGGAAAAGTTCACCGTAAACTCAATCGCACCGCCGAACATCGCCGCGCGATGTTCGCCAACATGTCGGCTGCGCTCATCAAGCACGAGCAGATCGTCACCACGCTGCCGAAGGCGAAGGAGCTTCGCCCGATCGTCGAGAAGCTGGTCACGCTCGGCAAGAAGGGCGGCCTCGCGCTGCGCCGTCAGGCCATTAGCGAGCTGCGCGATCAGGATCAGGTCAAGAAGCTGTTCGACGTTCTGGCGACCCGCTACAAGGACCGTCAGGGTGGCTACACCCGCATCATCAAGGCTGGCTTCCGCTACGGCGACAACGCACCGATGGCCGTGATCGAGTTCGTCGACCGCGACGAAGATGCCAAGGGTCAGGATTCGGGTCCGGTGCAGGACAAGGCCGAGTCCGAAGCGGCGTAAGCCATTTCATCTTGAATTTGCCAGCTTGAATTTGAAAAAGCGGCGCCGCAAGCGCCGCTTTTTTGTTGCCGTCACATAAGTGAAATCGGGCGTGAATGGTCGAAATCGCCGGGGTATTTGCCGATCGGTTGATCTGCCGCATCACGTGTTACGTTTGATTTGACACGCGTTGCCGTCTAGAGTTTCGCGTCATTCCTTTTCGGGAATTGCCGATGGAATCGGGCGCCGCTCAGTCTCGCAAGCCTGTCTTGTCTTTCATCCCGCAGGGGATGCCGAGCCTTTGGCTATTGCTGTTCGTCATATGGATGGTGGCCAATTCCGCGCTCAGCCTTTCGGTGGCGTTCACCGGCGGCATCGTCACGTTCGCGCTGGCGTTTATCTTCGCGACAACCAGCGAAGTCTGGAAGAATATCCGCTGGACGCCGCAGGCTCTGTATCACTTCATCGCCTATGCCGGCACGTTCGTGGTCGAACTGGTGCGCTCCAACATCAACATGATGAGCTATGTTTATGCGCCGCGCATCGACATCAAGCCGGGCATCGTCAAGGTGCGCACGCGCCTGACATCGCCGATCGGCCGCCTGGCGCTGACCAGTTCGATCGCGCTCACGCCCGGATCGCTGGTCATCGATTTGCGGGGCGATACGCTGTTCATCCATTGGCTGGACGTGAAGACAACCGATGTGGACGAGGCGACGAAGGCGCTGGTCGCTCCGTTCGAAGCGCATCTGGAGAAGGTCTTTGGCTGAGATCATTCTCCAGATCGCCGCCGTCCTGATCTTCCTTGCCATTCTGCTCGCCGTGGTGCGGCTGGTTTTGGGCCAAACGCTGATCGACCGCATCGTCGCCATCGATACGCTGACCGTGATCTCGATTTCCCTGATCGCGTTGTACGCCCATTTTTCCGGCCGCTTCGCCTATATCGATGTGGCGCTGGTGTACGGCCTTCTCAGCTTTCTGGCCGTGCTGGCGATTGCGCGCTTTCTGGAAAAGGGAAGCTAGTGATGAAGCAAACGTCGGATGCAGGACACTAGCGCATGCTGGAGCTGCTTATTCTTCTCGTATGTGCCGGCATTCTGATCAGCGGCATTCTCGCTGTCTGCCTGAACCAGCTGATGATGGCGATGGTCAGCGCGGGTCTTGCGAGCCTGTTCGCCGCCGTCTCGTTTCTGCTGCTCGCCGCGCCGGACGTGGCGATGACCGAGGCGGCCATCGGCTCCGGACTGACGACCTTCCTGTTTCTCTACACCATTCGCAAGACCGGCAACGGGGAGGGCTGAGGCATGATCGAACTGATCGGCAGCCTGTTCATTCTCCTGGGTTCGATATCGCTGTTTTCCGCCGGACTAGGACTGGTCCGCATGCCGGATGCGTTCACCCGCATTCAGGCCGGGACCAAGGCGACGACGCTCGGCAACATGCTGGTGTTGATCGGCATCGCTTTCTATCATCCGGACTGGACTCTCAAGCTGATCCTCATCGCATTTTTCGTGCTGATGACCAATCCGGTCTCGTCTCATGCCTTGTCGCGCGCGGCCTATTTGATCCGCACGCCCATGACGCCCTCGACCGTGACCGATGCATTGGCCGACGAAGATGACGGCGCGGAGAAACACTCGTGATGCGCCGCGCCTTTGTCCTGCTCGCTCTTATCCTTTTCGCGCTGGGGTTCGCGCGCGTGATCGGCGGCTACAGCGAGCAGCAATCGCTGCGGCCTCTGGCAAAATCTTATGTGACACAGGTCCCGGCTGAACTTGGTGCGCCGAATGTCGTCACCGGCATCCTCATCACATATCGCGGGTTCGATACGCTCGGCGAGGTTGCCGTGCTTTTCATGGTTGCGGCCAGCATTGGCCTGATCCTTACGAAAGACGGCGGCAAGCCGGACAAACCTGATGCCGATGAAATTCCTGTACGCAAACCGGGAGAGATTGTTCTGATCGGCGCGCAGGTTTTGCTGCCGCTCATCTTTGTGTTTGGCGCTTATGTCATCATGAACGGCCATATCTCGGCGGGCGGCGGCTTTCAGGGCGGCGCCATCGTCGCCTCGGGCGCGATGCTGATGCTGCTGGCGCGGCCGGATGCGGCTTTCAATGTCGCCGCGCTGAGCATCATCGAGTCCCTGGCCGGGGTATTTTATATTTTGCTCGGGATCGTGGGCCTCGTGCTGGCGGGTGGTTTTCTCGACCCGCGGTTTCTGCCGGCGGGAGAATTCGGTGCTTTCGTCAGCGCGGGTGCTGTCCCGGTGATTTCGGCGCTGCTCGGCATCAAGGTCGGCGCTGAACTCAGCGTCGTCATCGACAGATTCAGAAGCTGAGCGGAGCAGGCGGGGCATGACAACGGGATTGCCGGTTTCCACCATTTTGCTCATCACGGGCTTCGGCCTCACTTTGATCGGCCTGTGGGGCATGCTGATCCATCGCAACATCCTGCGCATCATCATCGGCTTCACCCTGATGGGGACAGGTCTGCATATCGTGATGGTTGCCACCGGCTATGTCACGGGCGGTACCGCGCCGATCATCGACGCCACGCTCAGCAAGGCCGACGCTGTGCATCGTGCAATCGATCCCATTCCCTCGGCGCTTGTGGTGACCGCCATCGTCATCGGCATGTCGGTGACCGCGATCATGCTGGCCTTTGCCATCCGTCTCTATGCCGCGAAGAAGACGCTTTCCATCGACGCCTTCACGGACTCGAAATGGTAAGCGGTCTTTTTCATCCTCTGAATATTTTCATCGCCGGGCTCGGCGGCGGCTTCGCGATCCCGCTGCTCTATCGCCTTGGCAAACCATGGCTGCATGGCGGCTTTATCATTGCGCTATGCGCGATCGCGCTGATCAGTGGCGTTTCCTTTTTTGGCATTCTTCACGGCAGCCCCGCGATTGAAGTGTTGACGGCCGGAGCGCTGCCGCCGCTGTCAATCAACCTGCGCTTTGGCCTGTGGGAAGGATTCTTTGCCTTCAGCGTCAACATCGTCGCGCTGCTCGGTGCGCTGCATTTATGGGATCGCCTTCGCGGCAATTATGTCGCGTTGCTGCTCTATCTGATCCTGATCATGGGCATCAACGGCATGGTGATGACCCGCGACCTGTTCAACCTGTTCGTGTTTCTCGAGATCGTCTCCGTCGCCACGTATGGGTTGCTTGGGCTGGAGCGGACGCCCGCTGCGTTGTCTGCGGGATTCAAATATATCATGGCGACGGTGATCGCCTCGACGTTTTTCCTGCTCGGCTCGGTGCTGATGTATTACGTCACCGGCACGCTGAACATCGACGCGTTGATTGCCGGGCATGCCGATATCGCCGGGCCGATCGGGTTCACGGCGCTGTTGCTCTTGCTCGCTTGTCTCATCATCGAGATGAAGCCGTTCCCGGCGAATGGCTGGGGTCTGGATGTCTATGAGGCCGCACCCACCGGCGTTGCGGCCCTGTTGTCGGTGGGAGTCTCGACCGGCGTGTTCTTCGCCTTCCTGAAATTGCTGCCGTTGTTTGCGGATCAACTGGGACTTATCGCGTTTTCCGGCGGCGTGACCTTTCTGTTTTCCAATCTGATCGGCATCAAGCAGACCGATGCGCGGCGGCTGCTCGGATATTCATCGATTGGGCAACTGGGCCTCATTCTGATGGCGGTGGCGCTGTTGCGGCAGCTCGGCGCAGAAAAGTCGATGCCGCTCGTCGTTGGCGGTTTGTTCATCAATCATCTGTTCGCCAAAGCGGGTTTGTTCTGGATTGTCGGAATTCTGAACCGGCGCGACATTCACGCGCGCGCCAGCATCAAACGCAGCCCGATGATGCTTGGCATTCTTGCATTGTTCATGGTCGCGATTGCCGGATTGCCGCCCTTTCCCGGCTTCTGGGCCAAGTGGGAATTGGTCATGCAACTGGCCGGCGCCCGCAAGCTGGTGTGGATCGGATTGATTTTGATCGGCTCGTTGCTTGAAGCGGCCTACATGTTCCGCTGGTTCGCGCGGGAATTGCAGCCGGCCGATGCCGATGCAGCGCGCGCGCCCGGGCTTGTCGCGCAGCTGCCGGTGTTCGGCGCGGCGCTCTTTGTTTCGGCCGCGGGCTATATCGCCGCGCGCATGTCGGGGGCGGCGTCGCTGTGGTTGTTCGCGCCGATTGTCGTCGGCCTCGTTCTGCTCGTGCTAGACGGGTTGCCGGGCCGGCTGAAGAACGTGCTGACACTGGCCGCTGTGTTGGCCGTCGGTATCTGGCTCATGCAGGCGACAAGCGGAATCGCGTGGCTGTTTGCCGCGCTGCTGTTGAGCGGCAGCCTCGTGATCGCCTTTGGCAGTCTTTATCGTGGCGATCCGCGCCCCGGTTATTATCCGCTGCTCGCGATCATGCTGTTGTCGATCCTGGCGCTGCTGCGATCTTCGACCAGCCTCGAATTTTTCTTCAGCTGGGAAATCATCACACTGTCGTCCTGCTTCCTGATCGCAATGGGCAAGAGGGCAGGCGCGCATGTGCTGACCTATCTGCTGTTCTCGCTGTTCTCGGCTTATTTTCTGCTTGCCGGTTTTGCCACCATCGCTTCAATCAGCGGCAGTATCGAATTGTCGGCGTTCAGCGTCGCAGGCCCGGACGCAAATCTCGCCTTTGTGCTGCTCGCGATCGGTTTTCTCGTCAAGGCGGGCGCTATTGGCGTGCATATCTGGCTTCCGGGCGCCTACACGGAATCCGATGACGACTTCACGGCGATGCTGTCAGCTGTCGTCAGCAAGGTCGCGATCTTCGGCCTTTTGATCGATGCGTATATTGCGATCCGCTCCGAGGCCGGACTTGAGCTTGCGCATCTGCTCGCATGGGTCGGCATGCTGACCATCATCGCGGGAGCGATGATGGCGCTGCGGCAGAATGATTTCAAACGCCTGCTGGTTTTTTCCAGCATGAGCCAGATCGGCTACATCATCGTCGCGACGGCGCTGATGAGTCATCTCGGCTGGGTCACGGCGCTTTACCTTGTCGCCAACCACATGCTGGTCAAGGGCATCCTGTTTCTGGCGCTGGCCGGAATCATCCTGCGCACCGGCACGCGCTGCTTCTCGCAGACCGGCGGGCTTTTGCGTGCCATGCCGGTCACGTTCGCAACCGTTCTCGTCGCCATCGTCTCGATGTCCGGCCTGCCGCCCCTGATGGGCTTCGGCGGCAAATGGCTGCTGCTCAATGCCATGGCGGACAGGGGATGGTATGTGATGGCCGTGTTCGGTTTGTTCGGCACGTTCCTCGGTTTTCTCTATATGGCGCGTTTTGTCCTCGGCCTGTTTTTCGGTGAGCGAAAACCGGGGCAGGGCAATGTGAGCGAAGCGCCCATGGTGCTGCTCGTGCCGCAGATTGTTCTGATCGCGGGGATTTTCGTTCTGTCGCTGTTTCCGAAATTGCTGATCGATCCCGTGTCGGCCGCGATCGATCCGCAATTCGCCTCGTCGACAGTATGGCAGGGTATGCCGCTCGAGAAGATTTACAGCTACTGGAATGCGACGCCCGTTGCGGTTGTCGCGGTTGTTGCAGCAGCGGTTCTGTTCGCGCTGTTTTGGACGGTTTATCGCAGAGCGCACAGTGAAGGCGGAAGTTTTGCGCGGTTCATCGCATATTATCGCCCGATATTCGGCCGGACATTGCCGCCCCTTGCGATCGGATTCTGGCGAAGCGTTTCGTTCGGCGCGCTCGCGGCTGCGGCATCGCTGCGAAGGATTTACACCGGCAACGGCCAGACCTATGCGCTTTACGTTCTGTTCTATTTTCTGGCGCTCTATCTCGCGAGCAGCGTACTTCAGAAGTTGTGAGGCGCGGATTCGCGCTCATGATCCTGTTAAATTGACAGGGTCACTTGCGCTCGGCAAAGTGCCGTTACCGGATGTGCGTTTTATCTCACGCGAGTTTTCTTCTCCCGCACCAGCGAAAATCTCCAATCAAGGAGCTACCATATGACTGTTATGAGCCGACGCGCCTTGCTCGCGAACATCCTGCCGGGCGCTGTTGCCGCTGCGGGAGTTGCGACGGCGGGATTGTCGTTGATGCCGGGCGCCGCATCCGCGATGCCCGTTGGCGTCTTGAGCGCCGATCAGATGAAGCCCGACGATCTCGTTGAAAAGGCGCAGTTTGTGATTCACTCGAACCGCGGCTCTCGCAGGGGTTATCGCCATGGCGGGCGGCGTTGGGTTTGCTGGTGGGACAGGGGCCGTCAGCGCTGCGGATGGCGTTGATCGCGACGAGTCCCCCAAAGGGCATTTCAAAAATCATCTCAAGAATCAAAAAAGGCGCCGCGAACCGGCGCCTCTCTTTCATTGCGATTAAATCAGATTACTGAAGCAGACGGGCGCGCAGGGTCTTGAATTCGTCCTCGGAGATCGAGCCGGAAGCTTTCAGCTTGTCCAGCTTCTCGATTTCGTCGGCCGCGCTGAATCCAACGATCTGGCGCAGTTCTTTCTGCGCGTTCTTGGCTGCCTCCTGATTTCTCTCGGCCATTCCGCGCCCCTGCGTCAGCAGATAGGCGAAGATGCCGATATAGGGGAGCAGGATCAGGAAAATGATCCAGGCGACTTTGGCGAAACCGGAAATGTCGTGCCGACGAAAAAGGTCGCTTGCTACCGTGATAAACAGCCAGAACCACAGCACGAACATGAATATGGCAAAGATGTCAGTCACAAAATTCGTGAAAGTAAAGCCGTTCTGAAACACCATTTATTCTCTCCGGTTATTTGGTTGCTTGTGAAAGGGTTTCGCCGCTCAAAACCACATTACGGTCGATTGCGGCTTGCCGTACATTAAATTTCTCCGCCGAACAACGTACCGCGGATGCGAAGAGTGTCGAAAATTGTATCTTTCATGAAGTCAATTCGCATTTTTCTCGCCACATCCAAACAGCTCGCGCTATACCGTGGGCGTAAAGCAACGGTCCATTGAGGAGCAGGGAATGCGTCGAATTGGAATTATTCTGGTTTTGCTTGGCATCGTGACAGCAATACCTTTGACGGATGCCGTGGCGCAGAACAACACCGCGCGTGGTGCCTTGATCGGTGGCGCTTCAGGCGCGGCGATTGGCGCCATCGCAGGTGGTGGCCGCGGGGCAGGCATCGGCGCGGCGATTGGCGCGGGCACCGGAGCTATTGTCGGAAACCAGAGATCCGCGCGTCATCATTATTGGCATCATGGCCGCTGCTGGGCGCGCCTGCGCAATGGACAGTCGCGGCATGTGTCCAACCGCTATTGTGGCCGCTGAGATACGCGCCGCCCGCACGACAACAGGGCCGGTCCGCAAGGGCCGGCTCGCGCTTTTTGCGGCGGTAAGAACGGAGGATTGATGTCAATCGCGATGGTGGTTTTGGGTATCGCTTTCCTGATCGCGGCGGCGATCTCGTTCTTTCGCTATGAGCAAAAGCACTTCGACATGTTGCTGCTATGCGGGGTCATCTTCTTGAGTGCAGCCGCACCCTCTTTTGAGGCAGACGCCTCGATTGACGAACTCAAAGCCATCAACCATCGTCTGGCCGACCTCCAGAAGGCCATCGAAAGCATGCCAAAACGCTGACGAAATCTGTTCATCTTTGTTGCGCGAAGCGATGGTTTTCGCCTCGCGTCCGGATTAACTGGACACCGTGCGCTCAAAATAGTTCTATTTGTCACATCCAAGAAGGAGAGAAGAATGCGAAAAATCTGGCTGATGGCCATTGCATGTGCCGTGACGGCTGCGTTCGCCATGCCTGCGGAAGCGCGTGTGCGCGCCGGTAGCTTGAACTGCAGGTCCGGCACCACCGTGGGAATGATTGTCGGGTCCCGGCAGAATCTGCGTTGCGTGTTCATCGCCAGCGGCACTGATCGCCGTTATTATTACACCGGAACGGTGACACGCGTCGGCCTTGACGTTGGTATCACGTCGGGCGCCCGGTTCGTATGGGCCGTGTTTGCGCCGACAGCGCATTTTGGCTCCAATTCACTGCGCGGAAACTTTGTTGGTGCGAGCGGTAGCGCGTCGGTGGGCGTGGGCGCTGGCGCCAATGTGTTGATCGGGGGCTCCAACCAGACCATCTCTCTACAGCCGCTTTCGGTTGAAGGCCGCAGAGGGGTCAACGTGGCCGTCGGCGTTGCTAATCTCGAGCTTCGCTGAACACGACTAGTTGAATGCAAAATCGGCTCGCCATGCAGCGAGCCGATTTTTTTATGCCCTTCGCTGTAAGGAAACTCCGCGCGGTGCGGCGCGGATTATTGGCGCTTCAGCGGGACCTGCTCGGACGTTGCCGACCGCCACCACCTTGCGGCCGCGCTGGCCGCCCTTGAGGTCTGGCTTGCGGCCGCGCCTGCGGTCTGGCTTGCGGCCGCGCCTGCGGTCTGGCTTGAGGCCGTTGCTGCGGCCGCCCTTGCGGTCTGGCTTGAGGACGCTGTTGCGGCCGGTTCTGCGGCCGCTGGATGTTCGGGCGGTTTGAGGCATTGGGGCGCTGCGGCCTGTTTTGTGCGCCGCCGCCGGGTCGCGATGGGCGATTATCAGGCCGAACATTCGGCCGTCCGCCATCGGGCCGGTTGGGCCGGCCGGCACCGGGCCGGTTTCCCGCGCCGGGGCGATCGGGACGCAGGTTCGGACGATCGGGGCGAGAGGACGGAAGCTCCGGCCTTGCGCCGGGGCGGCCTCCGGGGCCGAAATTCGGACGATCCGGCCGGCCTCCGGGAATATCAGGCCGCCCGCCGGGCCGGTCAGGCCGCAAGCCGGGACCGCCCGGGCGATTGCCTCCGGGGCGGTCGGGGCGGAAATTAGGTCTGTCCGGCCGGACGTTGGGACGGTCCGGACGCCAGACGGGCCGGTTATCCGGACGCCAGACCGGGCGGCCTCCGGGTCTCCCGGGCATCGGCCGCCAGCCGCGAGGCGGCGTGATCCAGACCTGATTCCAGCTTCGGTTATTCCAGCCCCAGCGGTTATTCCAGCTCGAGCCCACGATGACAGCGGTGCTGAAGAACAACGCGCCCGCCACCGCGCTGCCAAACACGACACCCGGATCGTAGACGGGGACGTAGATTCTTTCGGGATCGGCGGGTGCGATGTAAATGACTTGCGGGCCACCGCCGCTGTCGCTCGGTTGCGTGGTCACAACCTGCTGGGGCGTGCTCTGGAGATTGCCGACGTTTTTCGCCTGCGCGCGCAGCAGCTGAATGGCGGCCGAAACATCTTCATGTTGAACGGAGAACGCCCATGCAACGGACTCCGTCCAGTCCGGCTTCTCGGTCAGCATGTCGATCACGTCCGGGAAGCGTGTCAGAGCCTGAACAGTCGGATCCCACGGCATGGAATCGACAGCGGAGAAATCGTTGCTTGCGATGGCTTGTGGATTGGCGTCGATCCATTTCTTCGCTTCCGCCAACTGGTCGGGGAAATTGCTCGCCGGGAAAATCAGCGCCAGCAGTGGATCGGGATACAATGCGATCGGCCCCAGAATGTATTCGAGGTCGCTCATCGAGTAACCTTGAGCGTTCTGGTCCGCGGCAGCCGCCGGCTGTTGTTGGGGAGGCGGCGCCTGTTGGTCGGGGAGAGGCGGCGGCGTCTGCGCGAAAGCGGGATAGCCGGCCGTTGTCCAGATAAGAACCATCGCG
>DASWQB010000531.1:0-3370 GCA_036398335.1 Afipia sp.
GCCATGCGATCACGACTAAAGCATTTTCGAACGGTGCGAAATGCTTAAAGGCGTCATCAGCCCTTGCGATAAACCCAGACGCGGGCGGGTGGCACGTTCATCCACACCCGCTCCGAGGCCTGTGTTTTCACGCCGGGAAGCGATTTGGGAATCGGTGGCACCACCGAATAAGTGAACTGGATGAAAGGGGCGCCGGGCGCGAGTTTCAGAAATGCGTCGCGCATCAATTTAAGACGGGTCAGCATCGGCTTGGTCACCAGAGGAAGCCCGGAGACCATCGCGCAGGCCGGCTCCTTCATACCGACAAGCGTCTTTTCCAGACGATAGGCGTCGCCCTGGATGACTGTCGCCTGCGGGTAGCGCTCGCGAAGCAGCGCGCAAAATTCCGGGCTGTATTCGACCAGCACAAGGCGCTTCTGTTCGACCCCGCGCGCGATCAGCGCGTCGGTGATCGCTCCGGTGCCGGGACCAAGCTCGATCACGGGGGCGGTAGAATCATTGTCGACATAGCGCGCGACGGTGCGGGCCAAAACCTTGCCGGAGGGCATCACCGCGCCCATGCGGAGCGGCTTTTCAATCCACGAGCGAAGGAAGCGAACTTCGTCGTCGAGACGAGGCGGCTTTTTCAGCGCACGCGCGGATTGCATGGACATTGGCATTACCAATTCGGACCCGGATTGAAGGGCGGGTCATCAAATTTTCTTCATAAATGGGTATAGGCGCAAGCGAAACTGGTCAAGGTGGCTTGCTTACGGCGCGCTGGCGCGGGTCCCGAAGAAGTCCTTGACCATCTTGAAGAAACCCGCAGCTTCAGGCTGGGTTTCGCCGGAAGAGAGCTTTTCGAACTCCGCCAGCAGTTCTTTTTGCTTTTTGGTGAGATTTTGGGGCGTTTCGACCACAACCTGCACATACATATCGCCGGTCTGCCGTGAACGCAGGACCGGCATGCCTTTTCCAGCGATCCGGAAGCGGCGGCTGGACTGGGTCCCGGCCGGGACCTTGACCTTGGTTTTGGACTTGTCGATGGTCGGCACCTCGAACTCGCCACCCATCGCCGCCGTCACCATGGACACCGGCACACGGCAATGCAGATCGGCGCCGTCGCGCTGGAAGAACTGATGCGAAGCCAGCGACAGGAAAATATAGAGATCGCCAGCCGGTCCGCCTTGAACGCCGGCCTCGCCTTCGCCGCCGAGGCGTATGCGTGTGCCATCTTCGACGCCAGGCGGAATATTCACCGACAGCGAACGGTCCTTCTGCACACGGCCTTGACCCGCGCATGACGGGCAAGGCGTGTCGATCGTCTGGCCCCGGCCCTGGCAGCCTGGGCAGGTGCGCTCCAGTGTGAAGAAGCCCTGCGACTGACGGACGCGACCTGCGCCGCCGCAGGTGGTGCAGACTTTGGGTTTGGTGCCGGCCTTCGCGCCCGTGCCCGAACACGGCTCGCAGGCGACAGCGACAGGGATGTTGATCTGGGCGGTCTTGCCGAGGAAAGCCTCCTCGAGCGTGATTTCCATATTGTAGCGAAGATCAGCACCACGCTCGCGCCCGCCCCGTCCGCCGCGCCCGGACATGCCGAAAAGGTCTTCGAAAATATCCGAAAAGGACGACGCGAAGCCCGCGCCGAATCCTGCGGCGCCGGCACCATTGCCCTGCTCGAAAGCAGCGTGGCCATAGCGATCATACGCCGCGCGCTTATTGGCGTCCTTGAGGACGTCATAGGCCTCGCTGATTTCCTTGAACTTGTGCTCACAGGCCGGATCGCCCGGATTCTTGTCCGGGTGCCATTTCACCGCGAGCTTGCGGAACGCGCTTTTGAGGCCCGTCTCATCGACGGTGCGCTCTACTTCCAGAGTCTCGTAATAGCAGGTCTTCGTGGGCATCGGCAGTTTCTCAACTGTCTCGGCTGGGCGAAAGCGCGAAGCGCGTCTTCCGCTTGACGACCCGGCCATCCAGCAGGCTCGAAAGATGGACCCCCGGGTCAAGCCCGGGGGTGACGATCTTGCAAGTATCGAGATTCATCGCGCAACGCTCTGAATGATTACGCCGACTTCTTGTTGGTCTTGTCGTCGTCCACCTCGGTGAACTCGGCGTCGACAACGTCATCCTTCGCCGCGTCGGCCTTGGCATCGGCTTCAGCCTGCTGGGCGTACATCGCCTCACCAAGCTTCATCGACGCCTGCGCCAGCGTATTGGACTTGGCCTTGATCGCCTCCGAATCGTCGCCCTTCAGGGCTTCCTTCAGATCGGCCAAAGCGTCCTCGATGGCCTTGCGCTCGGGCTCGCCGACCTTCGCACCATGCTCGGCCAGCGCCTTCTCGGTGGAATGCACCAGCGCATCGGCGTGGTTCTTGGCATCGACAGCCTCGCGGCGCTTCTTGTCGTCCGCCGCATTGGCTTCGGCGTCCTTGACCATCTTTTCGATGTCAGCTTCCGACAGGCCGCCGGAGGCCTGAATGCGGATCTGCTGTTCCTTGTTGGTCGCCTTGTCCTTCGCCGACACGTTGACGATGCCGTTGGCGTCGATGTCGAAGGTGACCTCGATCTGCGGCATGCCGCGCGGCGCAGGCGGAATACCCATCAGGTCGAACTGGCCGAGCGCCTTGTTGTCGGCGGCCATTTCGCGCTCGCCCTGGAAGACGCGAATGGTCACGGCGCCCTGATTGTCCTCGGCGGTCGAGAACACCTGACCTTTCTTGGTCGGGATTGTGGTGTTGCGCTCGATGATGCGCGTGAACACGCCGCCCAGCGTTTCGATGCCGAGCGAGAGCGGGGTCACGTCGAGCAGCAGCACGTCCTTGACGTCGCCCTGCAACACGCCCGCCTGAATAGCCGCGCCGATGGCGACGACTTCATCCGGGTTGACGCCCTTGTGCGGCTCCTTGCCGAAGAACTGCTTCACGATCTCCTGGATCTTCGGCATGCGGGTCATGCCGCCGACCAGAACGACTTCGCCGATTTCACCCGCGGTCAGACCCGCATCCTTCAGCGCCTTGCGGCAGGGCTCGATGGTCTTCTGGACGAGATCGTCAACCAGTGCCTCGAACTTGGCGCGCGTCAGCTTCATGGTCAGATGTTTCGGACCCGAGGCATCGGCGGTGATGAACGGCAGGTTGATTTCGGTCTGCGTCGTCGACGACAATTCGATCTTGGCCTTTTCAGCGGCCTCCTTCAGGCGCTGCAACGCAAGCTTGTCGTTGCGCAGGTTGATGCCCTGCTCCTTCTGGAACTCATCGGCGAGATAGCCGACCAGACGCATGTCGAAATCTTCACCGCCCAAGAACGTGTCGCCATTGGTCGATTTCACCTCGAACACGCCGTCGCCGATTTCGAGAATCGAGACGTCGAAGGTGCCGCCGCCCAGATCGTA
>DASWQB010000532.1:0-2800 GCA_036398335.1 Afipia sp.
GGCCGAATTGGCGGCCGCGTCACGTTTGCCGTGACCAGTTCGCTCATTGTGTTGCTCGCGGTGAGCATCATGCTGATCCATCTTCTCAGAATCCCATGACAGCCGGTCGGCTCGTCACGTGCGGATTTCACCTCGAAAAGAATATCATTCCCTCTCCGCGATTGTGGACGCGTGAATCATGCTCCGAAGCCCGTCAAATATGGTGCCCTGTTTTCTTGAACGACGGTTGCGCAGCGCCTCTATTACCGTAAGGGAAACAGGTGCTTAGACATGGCCGACATCATCGGGGCGAGCTTCGCCATTGACCGGGAATTTCCGGAAAGTGTGTTGCATATGGCCGAGCCGGAACTTGCTCAATGGGCTCAGCAAAAAACCGTTAGCCTAAACTCGGACACGTCCGTGGTGCGGCTCGGCGCCATTCTCTTTTGGATCGTTGTCGCAGCTCTCCTGTTGGCCCGTGTTTTTCTTGTCGATCCCGCTAGACTTAAGCCGTCAGCTTCCACCACCGCAGCGACGAATTCAGCATTTCATCTGACGTCAAACGTAAAGCCCTGAGCTTTCCGTCAATAGTCGTCGCCAAGCCTTGTCAATGAGCGAGAGGGCCTGCAGCCTTTTCCCACGCATCGATGCCCCCCTCGATGTGACAGGCTGATGTGATGCCTACATCCTGCGCGGCACGAACCGCCATCGCCGAGCGTTCGCCGAATGCGCAGTAAAACACCAATCGTTTGCTCGTCGATTTCGCCAGTTCGCGCAACATGCCTCCTGCGTGAATATTTTCATGTAGATTCTGATATGGCACGTGCAACGAACCGGGAATTTCGCCGTGGCGTTCGCGCTCTGAGTCTTCGCGCAGATCGATCATCGTGATATTGGATCGGTCAACAAGCCCAATCGCCTGCTGTGCCGTCAGCGCCCAGCCGCGGCGGGCGATTTCCTCCTGATGCAATCCCATGTGGATGTTGGCGGGAACCACCACATCCATCATCTTCGGATTGGGAAGCTTGAGGTTATTCATCAAAGTCACGTATTCATCGACCGATTTCACCTGCAGCCGGGGATTGAAGGCTTTTTCCTCTCCAATGGTCGAAACGGTCTCGCCTTTATAGTCGTGAGCGGGATAGACCAGCGTCGCATCCGGCAATTTCAAGAGCCGGTTGAAGATCGAATCATACGCGGCGCGTGGATCGCCGTTCTGGAAGTCTGTGCGGCCGGTGCCGCGAATAAGCAGTGTGTCGCCGGTGAACACGCGGTCGTCCATAATAAAACTATATGAATCGTCAGTGTGCCCCGGCGTATAAGCAACATCGAGTGTTAGTCCTTCGATCTTGAGCTGCTCGCCGTCAGCAAGCCGCATCGAGATGACATCCGCATTGGACCTTTCGCCCATCACGGTGATGCACTGTGTTTTGTCGCGCAGCGCGCCAAGACCGGTGATGTGATCGGCGTGAATGTGCGTATCGACGGCCTTGACGAGCTTCAGGTCGAGCTCTCGCACCAGTTGCAGATAGCGATCGACCTTCTCAAGCACGGGATCGATAATCATGGCCTCGCCGCCCCGGCGGCTCGCCATCAAATAAGAATAGGTTCCCGAAGTCTGATCGAACAACTGACGGAAGATCATGGTCGTCTCCGAGCCACATAGCTGGCTCAGAACGTGAGCCTAGTTGCATGCAGCATACAACGCAACGAAATCGAGGATTACGAATTTACCGCAAAATCTGGCTGAGGAACAGTTTTGTCCGCTCGTGCCGCGGGTGAGCGAAGAATTCGCCGGGCGTGTTGGTCTCGATGATCTGCCCCTGATCCATGAACACCATGCGGTTGGCGACCTCCTTGGCGAACCCCATCTCATGGGTGACCACCAGCATGGTGGTGCCCTCCTTCGCCAGATCGACCATGGTGTCGAGCACCTCCTTGACCATTTCCGGATCAAGTGCCGAGGTCGGCTCGTCGAACAGCATCACTTTCGGATTCATTGTCAGCGCGCGAGCGATGGCGACGCGCTGCTGCTGGCCGCCGGAAATCTGGCCGGGATATTTGTTGGCCTGCTCGGGAATCCGCACCCGCTCGAGATACTTCATAGCCGCGGCCTCGGCATCCTTCTTCGGAATATTGCGCACCCAGATCGGCGCCAGCGTGCAATTGTCTAGCACGGTCAGATGCGGAAACAGATTGAAGCTCTGGAACACCATGCCGACCTCGCGGCGCACGTCATCGACCCGCCGCAGATCGGGGCCGAGCGCGATGCCGTCGACCACGATCCTGCCTTCCTGAAATTCCTCAAGCGCATTGATGCAGCGGATCAGCGTCGATTTTCCCGAGCCGGACGGGCCGCAGATCACGATGCGCTCGCCCTTGGCCACGTCGAGGTCGATGTCGCGCAGCACGTGGAAATCACCGAACCATTTGTTCAGACCAGCGATGGAAACGATCGGCTCATCGGTCATGCAATTTTTCATCTCAGCTACGGCGGTGGGTGTTGAGCCGGTGCTCGGTGAACAGCGAATAGCGCGACATCGCAAAGCACACGGTGAAGTAGATGATCCCGGCGAAGGCGAACCCGGTGAACAATGTCGTCGGTGTCGCCCAGTTCGGATCGGCGAACGAGGCGCGAAGCTGTCCGAGCAGATCGAAGATCGCCACGATCAGCACCAGCGTGGTGTCCTTGAACAGAGCGATGAAGCTGTTGACGAGGCCGGGGATGACATTGCGCAGCGCTTGCGGCATCACGATGAGGCCGGTCGTTTTCAGATAAGACAGGCCGAGCGCGCTGGCTGCCTCCGCCTGCCCGCGCGGC
>DASWQB010000533.1:0-3768 GCA_036398335.1 Afipia sp.
GAGGCGACGTTGCGCGCCACCTCGCTGCCGGACGCCTATGTCGGAAAGTCCAATGAATGGGAATCGGCGCTGCTAACCGCCGGCATCGGCGATTGCTTCTATTCGCATTACGAAGAAGCCAACGAGCACAACGTCGTCGAATATCTGTCGTTCTCGCGCGACAACCCCTCCTCGATTCGCAATTGCATCGAGAACGCGCGGCTGAATTCGCGCTCGGTACGCACCGCATTGACCAGCGAGATGTGGGACGCCATCAACAGCGCGTGGATCGAATTGCAGCAGGTCTGGCAGGGCGGCATCCAGTCGCGCGACAAGCTGTCGACATTCCTGCGCTTCGTGCAGGAGGTCTCGCTGCGCTTCGACGGATCGGCGTATCGCACCATGCTGCGTAACGACGCCTACTGGTTCTCGCGGCTCGGCCTGCATCTGGAGCGGGCCGACAACACCGCACGCATCCTCGACGTGAAATATCATCTCCTGCTGCCGGAAGAAGAGCACGTCGGCGGTCCGCTCGACTACTATCAGTGGACCTCGATCCTGCGCTCGGTCTCCGCGCTCACCGCGTATCACTGGGTCTATCGCGAGACCCTGAAACCCTGGCTGATCGCCGATCTGTTGATCCTCAACGACATGCTGCCGCGTTCGCTGGCGAGCTGCTATGGCAACCTCACACGCAATCTTGACCAGATCGGCGTTGCCTATGGCCGCCAGGGCGCGGCGCAGCGTCATGCGCGCGGCGTGCGCAACAGGCTTGAACACAGCCACATGGACGATATTTTCCAGCGCGGCGTGCACGAATTTATTCAGGAATTCCTCGCCGACAATGCGCGCCTCGGCGACATCATCGCCAAGCAATATCTTTTATAAGCGGTTCGCCGCACAACCGATCGTCATCACATGCGCCTGCGAATAGCCCATTCGACCACCTATCGCTACGACCCGCCCGCCAGCGGCGTGATTCAGGTGCTGCGGCTGACACCCGGCAGCAACGACGGACAGTATGTCGCCAGTTGGCAGATCGACACCTCGACCGATTCGCGGCTCGACATGCATCACGACGCCTTCGGCAATATCACGCATGTCCTCACCCACGGCCCGCTGTCGGATCTGACCGTCACCGTCTCCGGCCTGATCGAGACCCACGATACCGGCGGCGTGCTCAAGGGCGCCGACGAGCGGTTTCCACCGAGCCTGTTCCTGCGCGCCACGCCGCTGACCGAGGCGAATGCCGAGATGCGCAGCTTCGCCAGCGGCCTTCGCGCCGAAGCCGGCAAGGACGTCCTGGGCTTTCTTCACTCGCTATTGCTGCAACTCCACGATTACATGACCTTCGATACCGATCCGACTCACACGGGAACCTCGGCGGCGGAGGCGTTTTCCATCAAGCGCGGCGTGTGTCAGGATTACGCGCATATCTTCATCACCTGCGCGCGCAGTGCCGGCGTCCCCGCCCGTTTCGTCTCCGGGCATTTCCTGCGCGCCGATGGCGTCGTCAATCAGGAAGCCGGCCATGCCTGGGCCGAAGCATTCGTGGAAGGGCTCGGCTGGGTCGGATTCGATCCGACCAACGGCATCTGCACCACCGACGCCCATGCCCGTGTCGCCATCGGCCTCGATTATCTTGGTGCGGCGCCCGTGCGCGGCACGCGCTATGGCGGCGGCAGCGAGACCATGTCGGTCGCCGTCAAGGTCGACCAGGCCGGGCGGCAGAGCCAGAGCTGAAGAACTTGCGAGGAATCCGGTCATTGCGAGGGGCGCTAGCGACGAACCAACCCAGTCTTGGTGCCACGCTGAACATTATCCCTGATTGCTTCGCTTCCAATGACGGCAATCACGCCCGTCATCCGCCCGCCCTTGGGGATGGATAAACAACATTCGACTCTGCCCGGTTGCCCCCTCTACCCGCATTTCGTAGAAATGCGGCGGTCGGGACGCGAATGCTGGAATCGGACTACGCTTTATGACCTATTGCTGCGGAATCCTGGTCAAGGAAGGCCTGATGATGATGGCCGATACTCGCACCAATGCGGGTCTCGACAACATCTCGACCTTTCGTAAATTGCATGTGTTCCAGCAGCCGGGCGAGCGCATCATGGCGGTCGCCTCCGCCGGGAATCTCGCCATCAGCCAGTCGGTGCTCTCCACGCTGACCGAGGGCCTCGAAGATCCCGAGACCGGCGAGCTCGAAACCCTGCTTAACGCGCCGACCATGTTTCAGGCCGCGCAGCGGATCGGCCGCGCCATCCGCGACGTGCATCGCCTTGAGGGCACGGCGCTCTCCGCCGAGGACATCAATTTCGACGTGTCGTTCCTGTTCGGCGGCCAGATCAAGGGCTCGCGCATGCGCCTGTTCATGATCTACCCGGCGGGCAATTTCATCGAGTGCACGGTGGACACGCCCTATTTGCAGATCGGCGAGCATAAATACGGCAAGCCGGTGCTCGACCGCGCGATCTCCTACGACGTCGATCTCTACGACGCGCTCAAGGTCGGGCTGGTGTCGATGGATTCCACCATGCGCTCCAATCTCGGCGTCGGCATGCCGATCGACATTCTGCTGGTGCGGCCGGATACCTGCACAGCCGAACTCAACATGCGCATCGAGGCCGGCGAGCCGTACTTCCACGATTTGCGCTCGCGCTGGTCGGCGGCGCTGCGCGCGGCGCATCAGAGCATCCCTCGCCCGCCTTACGGCAATCCGCAAACGTGATACCACCTGTCGTCCCCGCGAAAGCGGGGACCCAGCACACTTCAAAAAGATGGGTCCCCGCTTTCGCGGAGACGACATCAAAAAAAACATCGGGGAAGAAATAATGTCACATCAGAAAATCGCACTCGTCACCGGCGCGGGCTCAGGCATCGGACGCGCCGCTTCGCTGTCGCTGATGCAGGCCGGTTTCACCGTGGTGCTGACCGGACGGCGCAAGGATCCATTGGAAGAGACCGCGCAGCTCGGGGCCAAATTCGGCAAAAGTCTTGTGGTGACATCCGACATGACCGATCCGGATTCAATCGCCGCACTGTTCGCGCGCATCGTGAAGGAATACGGCCGGATCGACCTTCTCTTTAATAATGCCGGCATCGGCGCGCCCGCCATGCCGCTGGAAGATTTGCCGTTCGAGAAATGGAAGGCGGTGGTCGACACCAACCTCACCGCACCGTTTCTGTGCACCCAGCATGCCTTCCGCATCATGAAGGACCAGACGCCGCGCGGCGGCCGCATCATCAATAACGGCTCGATCTCGGCTCACGCGCCGCGCCCGTTCACGGTGTCCTACACCGCGACCAAGCACGCCATTACGGGCCTTACGAAATCCATCGCGCTCGATGGCCGCGCCTATGACATCGCGGGCGGCCAGATCGATATCGGCAACGCGGCGACCGACCTCTCCGAGCGGATGGCCGCAGGTATCTTGCAGCCGCACGGCGGCACCATGGTCGAACCGCGCATGGACGTGAGCAATGTCGGCGACGCGATCGTTTACATGGCCACCCGAACGCTGGAAGCCAACGTGCTGTTCATGACCGTGATGGCCACCAAGATGCCGTTCGTCGGGCGGGGCTAGGCGCCAGCGCGAAGAAGTCCCCTACTCCGGCCGGCGTTGCAAAACCGACTTTATCGCTGCCGTAAGGTATGGCGCCGCCAGAAGCGATCCCTCTGCCGTCATATTAAAGGTGTCCCAACTCATCAAGGCGCCACCCGCGAGGCGAACAGGACAATGACGGTCCGGGCAAAGCGCATCCAGTATTGAAAAATAGGTGATACCG
>DASWQB010000534.1:0-3368 GCA_036398335.1 Afipia sp.
GATCTGGCCTTCGCGGGTGTTCTCGACCTTGTAGGACACCTTGCGCACCGGCGAGAACAGGCTGTCGACCGGGATCAGGCCGATCGGCGCATCTTCGGGACGGTTGCGGTCGGCTGCGACATAGCCCTTGCCGGCATTGACAGTGAATTCCATGCGGATTTCAGCGCCATCGTCCAGCGTGCAAAGTTGCAGGTCGGGATTGAGAACGACAACATCGCCGACGGTCTGGATGTCGCCGGCGGTGACGATACCCGGACCCTGCTTCTTGACGACCATGCGCTTGGGGCCTTCGCCCTGCATCATGATCGAGATGTCCTTGATGTTGAGCACGATGTCGGTGACGTCCTCGCGCACACCGGCGATCGAGGAGAACTCGTGCAGCACACCGTCGATATGGACCGATTGCACCGCTGCACCCTGCAGCGAGGACAAGAGCACGCGGCGCAGCGCGTTGCCGAGCGTCTGACCGAAGCCACGCTCGAGCGGCTCGGCGACCAGCGTCGCGAAGCGGGTCGGGTCAGAACCGGGAGTGACCTGAAGCTTGTTCGGGCGGATCAATTCCTGCCAATTTTTCTGGATCGTCATATTCACCCATCTCTACCGGCGTAAAGTTTCCGGCGTTTTGGCGTTGGAGTTATCGGCGGCGCGGCATCGCTTTCAAACAATGGACCGCGTCATCGCTTCAAAACAGAAGCGGGCACCAACCGCCCGCTGTAGAAAAAATCAGACGCGGCGGCGCTTGCGCGGACGGCAGCCATTGTGCGGGATCGTGGTCACGTCGCGGATCGAGGTGACGGTGAAGCCCGCCGCCTGCAACGCACGCAGGGCCGACTCACGTCCCGAGCCCGGACCGGCAACCTCGACCTCAAGGGTGCGCATGCCATGTTCCTGCGCCTTCTTCGACACGTCCTCGGCGGCAACCTGCGCCGCATAAGGGGTCGACTTGCGCGATCCCTTGAAGCCCATCGTACCAGCCGACGACCAGGCAATGGTGTTGCCCTGTGCGTCGGTGATGGTGATGGTCGTGTTGTTGAACGACGAATTCACGTGCGCGATACCGGAGGCGATATTCTTGCGCTCGCGGCGGCGGACGCGTGTGGCTTCTTTACCCATTGCAGTTCCTTTTACGATCTCAACGCCGCCGTAATGCCAGCGGCTACACCAAACGGCGCAAGACGGCCGAAGCCGCCGCGCCGCAAATTCGTTTGCTTACTTCTTCTTGCCGGCAATCGCCTTCGCCGGACCCTTGCGGGTGCGGGCGTTGGTGTGCGTGCGCTGACCGCGCACCGGCAGACCGCGGCGATGACGCAGGCCGCGATAGCAGCCCAGATCCATCAGACGCTTGATGTTCATGCCGACTTCACGGCGCAGGTCGCCCTCGACCAGATAATCGCGGTCGATCATCTCGCGAATCTGCAGAACTTCCGCGTCGGAGAGCTGCGCCACGCGGCGATCGAGCGGAATCTTCAGCTCTTCCATGATCGTGGCCGCGTTCTTCTGGCCGATGCCATGGATGTACTGAAGCGCGATGATGACGCGCTTGTTGGTCGGGATGTTGACGCCTGCGATACGGGCCACGGTCTTCCACTCCTGTCGCCGGCCTCATCGGGCGGCTGTTATCTTATGTTCGTCGAAGCGTGAGATGATTTGCTCATGCTTCAAAAATCAGAGCACTCTTGCGCAAGTCAGAGCAGGAAGTATCCGAAAACCGCTTCACACTTTTCGGCTTCATGCTCCAGGCGCCCGTTCCGCGAAGGTGATTCACAAAGCGAATGCACATTCCACAAAGTGAATATACAAACGAGAACACGACGCCCTCCCCGTTTTCTTTCGGGGCGCGGCATCGTTTGAATTCATCCGACTGGATAGGGCTTTATTAAAGGATTCATCCTCGTTTCGTCAACCGCTTGGCGGCCTTGGCTGTCTTTTTCGTCGTCTTTTTGGCCGATTTTCCGGCCCCTCTCGCCGTCTTCCGGGTCTTGTTCCGAGACTTATTCAATGTCTTGGCGGCTGATCCGCGCCGGGTAGCCTTGGCGGCTCCCTTTTTCGCCGATCTGGCCTTCTTGACCGCTCCGCGAGTTCCCTTTTTGGTCCCTTTTGCAGCCTTTTTGGCGGTCTTCTTCGCGGCTTTCCTAGGTGCCTTCTTGCCGGCTTTGGCCGCTTTCTTGGCTGTTGCCGCCGGTTTTCCGGTTTTAGAGGCGGATTTGCGCTTGGCGGCCTTGGCCGAATCCCTGGCGGAATCTTTGGCCAATTGCGCCGATTTGTCAGCGGCAATGACCGCCGCCAGCACGCGCTCGATCTCGGCTGTCACTTCCTCGATGGTCATCATGCCGTCGATGGTCAGCAGCTTGCGCTTCTCGGAATAATAATGAACCAGCGGCTCGGTCTGCTCACGATAGGCGTGAAGGCGCTTGGACAGAACTTCGGGCTTGTCATCCTCGCGCACGTTTTCTCCGCGCTCGAGCATCTCGACCACGCGCTTTTCCACGCGGTTCAGAAGCGCGCTCTCATTGACCCGCAGCTCGATCACCGCGTCGAGATTGAGCTTCTTCTTTTTCAGAAGTTCGTCGAGCGCCTCTGCCTGCGGGACAGTGCGCGGAAAACCGTCGAGAATGAAACCCTTCTTCGCGTCCGGCTGCTCGATGCGCTCGGCAATGATCCCGACAACGACCTCATCCGGCACCAGCGCGCCGCTCGCCATCAGATCCTTGGCCTTAAGGCCGATCGGCGTTTGCGCCGCGACGGCCGCGCGCAGCATGTCTCCGGTGGAGAGCTGAACGATACCATGTTTTTGAACAAGACGTTGTGCCTGAGTTCCCTTGCCCGCCCCCGGCGGCCCGAGAAGGATCAATCTCATTTACGGCGGCCCCTCAGCTTGGATTTGCGGATCAGGCCTTCATACTGGTGCGCCAGCATGTAGCCCTGCACCTGCGCAACGGTATCCATCGTCACGCTCACGACGATCAGAAGCGATGTGCCGCCAAGATAGAAAGGCACCGACGCGTAGGAGATCAGAATTTCCGGGATCAGACAGACGACTGCAAGATAAATCGCGCCGATCACGGTGATACGGGATAGCACATAGTCTATGTATTCGGCGGTGCGCTCGCCGGGACGGATGCCCGGAATGAAGCCGCCATGCTTCTTCAGATTATCCGCGGTCTCGGTCGGGTTGAACACGATCGCCGTATAAAAGAACGCGAAGAACACGATCATCGTCAGATACAGCACCAGAAACAGCGGCCGTCCGTGGCCGAGCTGGGTGGTGATCCACTGAAACCACTCGGGTCCCTTGCCGGCGTTGAACTGTGCGATGGTGGTCGGCAGCAGCAGCAAAGACGACGCGAAGATCGGCGGAATGACGCCGG
>DASWQB010000535.1:0-4573 GCA_036398335.1 Afipia sp.
TCCCGCAATTACATCAACCTGAAATTTGGCGATCGGCGTGGCGATGTTGTCGACCAACCGTGCGTAAGTGTCGCCAGCATGGCGGTGTCGGGCGACTTTCCGTCGTCACCGGTCGCTGTCCGTGTTTGTGCTGGAAATGCAACGTCGTCAATTACTGAAGCGTTTTTCGAGAGGTTCTAGTCTGCATCTGATGATTAAGCGATGGTGATGGAATAAATCGCTCAGGGTGTTCGAGTCCGTGTGACTCACAGAAATGGGGGGTGTTTCAATGAAGGCTTTTTGGCAGGGTGTAGTGCGGCCGGCCGCGTCGATTTTCATGGAGGCGCCTGCTGCGAACCACACAAAAAGTCTCGGCGAAAAATATGGTGTGCTAACAAACAGACTCAGCGTGCCAATGCTATCGGCGGCTTTTTGCAGCTATGGTGTTGCGTTTGTTCTTTCGTGCGGGTCATCCGCGCTCTCACAGACGACGTTGCCGCAAGTAACCGTCGATGCTCCAAAGCAACGACAGAGCGCTTCAAGACAGGCGGAAAGCGCCTCGCGCGCAGCGCGATCGTCGAGGCGATCCGTAAGGCGGACGGAATCGGCCAAACCGGTGGCGGCAAGTCAACGTCAGCCTAACTCGACCTCGGTCGCAGGAAATCTGCCCGTGCCGTACGCTGGCGGACAGGTTGCGCGAGGCGGTCAGCTTGGCGTGCTTGGCAACCGCGATATCATGGATACGCCGTTCAACCAGACGAGCTATACGTCCAAGACGATTGAAGATCAGCAGGCCCGCTCGGTCGCGGATGTCGTCCAGAATGATCCATCGGTGCGCAACACATGGGCCGATGGCGGATATTCAAACCAGTTCTTCATCCGCGGCTTTCCGGTAGGGGCCTCCGAAATTGCGATTAACGGGCTTTACGGCGTTGCCCCATATCAGCTCGCCGGCACAGCGTTCGTTGAACGAGTGGAGGTCCTGAAGGGACCGAGCGCGTTTTTGAATGGCATGGCGCCACTGGGCGGTATCGGCGGGACGATCAACCTTGTCACCAAGCGCGCGACCGACGATCCCATCACCCGTTTCACAACGGGATACATCTCGAACAGTCAGTGGATCAATCACGCGGATGTTTCCAGACGCTTCGGCGATAACAAGGAGTGGGGTGTCCGCGTCAATGGCGCCTATAACAATGGCGACACGCCTGTTCAAAATCAGAGCTCAGAGCTCGGGCAGGCGGCGCTCGCTGCGGATTATCGCGGTGAGAACGTTCGGGCATCAATCGATTTCAACTATCAGAAAATACACGCCGATGATCCGACCCGTCCGGTTTACTTCAACTCCGGATTTACGATACCTAAGGCGCCGAACAATTCATCGAGCCTCGGACAGCCTTGGTATTTCGCCGATGGCAAGGATACCTACGGTACGGCGAATGTCGAAGTCGATCTCTCCGATAACACGACCGCTTTTGCATCGTTCGGCGCGCGCCGTAACGATTTTCTCGGTGTCTATAGCTTTTTGACGATAACTGACGGGCTAGGCAATGCGTCAGGCCGACAATATGTCCAGCCGACTTATGCGGAATCCTATTCGGGTCAGGCGGGGGTGAGGACGAAGATTGACACAGGTTTTGTGCACCACGAGTTCACCTTCGCGGCCAACGGAGTACAAAGCGAGTCTGGCGTACTCGCGCCGAGCACAACATTTACGAGTAACATCTACAATAACACGCCGCTTCCGCCGATCAATTTGGCAAACTACGCGACGACGGCTCCCAAGACCAACGCGACGCAACTGACCAGCTACGCACTGTCTGACAGT
The DNA here is from genome assembly GCA_036398335.1 of Afipia sp. GTDB lineage: Bacteria > Pseudomonadota > Alphaproteobacteria > Rhizobiales > Xanthobacteraceae > Afipia. Next base: position 1,808 of record DASWQB010000535.1, read on the forward strand.
ATGTCGATGTTTGGCGACAAACTTCAGATTATTCTTGGCGGTCGATATCAGGACATCGGGATTTCGAACTATACCGCAACTACAGGCCTTGTATCTTCGCAAACCGATACGTCGAAACTAACCCCGTTCGCCGGTATCGTTGTTAAGCCGCAGCAGAACCTTTCCATTTATGCAAATTATATCGAAGGTCTGACTTCAAACCTGGTCGCTCCGGTCGGCACCTTGAACGTGGGAACGATGCTTGCTCCAGCGAAATCGGAGCAACTGGAGACGGGTGTGAAGGTCGATTTTGGGCGCCTGACGACGACGCTGGCTCTGTTTCAGATCACACAGCCGTTTGGCATCGCCCAAAATAATATTTACCAGCTTGGCGGCGAGCAGCGAAACCGCGGCGTCGAGCTGAATGTATTCGGCGAGGTTTATGACGGCTTTCGCTTGCTGGGTGGCGTGACGTTCATGGACGGAGTTTACACCAAAACATTGAACGGCATTACGAACGGAAATACCGCAGTGGGCGTCCCCGACACGCAATTCAATCTCGGCGCCGAGTGGGATAACCCGTTCGTTCGCGGCCTGACGCATACTGGCCGGGTTATTTACACATCGTCGCAGGTCGCAAATGCCGCGAACACACAGAACATCCCGCAGTGGACACGGGTAGATATCGGGTCTCGCTACGTGTTCGCCGGTCCGAATGGCAAACCGATCACGATCAGAGCGAATATTGAAAACCTGCTAAATGACAGCTACTGGTCGGCCGTTTCAACCAGTTATGGTTTAGCGCGTGGAGCGCCGCGTACCTATCTCATCTCCACGACGTTCGATTTTTAATATCTTCGGTCCGGAAGGATTGATCACGTCAGTCATCGTGCCCGCGTCGAGCCGGGTACGATGACACGGTAGCCAGGAAATGCGTATTCGCTCTTTAGAAAAAGTTGCGCGTTCCACGCTGCAGAATTTATTTGAATGGTTCTAATGATTGCTGTGCAACGAACAATTGATTGAACAATGCGGTTCTAGCACGTTAAACGTGCCGGATGAAAGAAAGTTTTGATGTCGCATGACACGCATCGCTCTCCGCCGCTGGTTCTGGATTCACAAATGGTCCAGCCTGGTCTGTACGGCTTTTCTGCTGGTGATCTGCATCACCGGCCTGCCGCTGGTGTTCAGGGAAGAGATCGCCGATCTGCTCGATGACAGTCTGCCCTATGCGTCGGTCCCTGATGGAGCGCCGGCCGTCAGCATCGACCGTCTCATTTCTAAAAGCCGGGAGCTTTATCCGACCGAGACCGTCATCTCGGCTTTCGTCGACGACGATGAGCCCAAGATTCTGATTTCCATGGCGCCGTCATGGGAAGCCTTCAATGCGAACCGCAGATCGGCGCACTGGATCAAGTTCGATTCGCATACGGGTCAGATATTAAAGCAATCGAAGCCATTCAACGAAGATGGCCCGACCTTCCTTGGCACGATGCTGTCCCTTCACCGCGATCTGTTCGCGGGCTTGCCGGGCGAATTGTTCATGGGAGCGATGGGGTTGCTGTTTGTCATCGCCGTTGTTTCGGGTGTGGTCGTGTATGGTCCGTTCATGCGCAAGCTCGATTTCGGGATGGTGCGCACAAATCGGTCACAGAGGCTGAAATGGCTCGATCTTCACAACGTGATCGGAATCGTCCTGCTCGGATGGCTGATGGTTGTGGGGCTGACCGGCGTCATCAACGAGTTGTCGAAACCGTTATTCGGCCTCTGGCAACAGACCGACGTCAAGGACATGCTCGCGCCGATGCGCGGCAAGCCGATACCCGCCGATACCGAGCTGAGTTCTCCCCAGGCCGCCTACGATGCGGTGAAAGCCGCGCTGCCTGACATGATCACCTCCAGCGTGGTGTTTCCGGGCTCGCCGTTCGGTTCGCCCTATCATTATCTGGTCTGGACGAAGGGCAAGGAACCGTTGACGTCGCGCCTGTTCAGTCCGGTGCTGGTAGATGCGCGCACGGGAGCGCTGACCTCGATCGTGACCATGCCGTGGTATCTGCGCGCGCTTGAAGTCTCGCGCCCGCTGCATTTCGGAGACTATGGCGGCATGCCGCTCAAGATCATCTGGGCGCTGCTCGATCTGGCGTCCATTGCCGTGCTCGGCAGCGGTCTTTATCTGTGGCTGTCGCGCCGCAAATCTTCGGCGTCGGAAGCGGAGGAGGAGCTGTTTGCAAGCCGCGCGGCGGCGCCCTCTTTGTCGCGGGAGGCGGCCGAATGAGCGGTATGACGCGCCGCTCGCCGCGCTTGATCTGGCGCTGGCCGATTGTGCTGGCGGTGCTGACGATATTTGGCCTGCTTGCCGCGCTGCTCGGGCAGGGCGGAGTGTGGTGGATGTTGTCATGGATCGCGCTGGCGATCCCGCTCATCGTCATCGCAGCGTGCGTTGCGCGAGCGGATTGACATAGCCCAGCGTACGAAGACTCAAACGATGTCGCTTCAGGCTGCCCCGGCTGGGGCGTCCTGCATGCGCGTGCGCTCCACATGCCACAGATACCAGCACAGCAGCGCCACCGGGATGCCGATCAGCGACGTCATCACGAAGAACCATTCGAAGCTCATGCGTTCGATCAGAAAGCCCGAGAATCCGGCCAGGATGCTGCCGGGAAATGCGCACAACGAGGTCAGCAGGGCGTATTGGCTTGCCGCGTGCTCGGTCGAGGTCAGCCTCGACATATAAGTGATGAGCACGATCGAGGCGAAGGCGTAGGCCAGACTGTCGATGCTTACCGT
>DASWQB010000536.1:0-16648 GCA_036398335.1 Afipia sp.
CGCGCGTCCGTGATGTCAACGGACGGGCTGGACGATTTGTTCCATCCTGAACGGGGTGTGTGATCGGCGGTACGAACGCTAGCCGCAATCCGTCCGGCCCGAGGCGATGCAATTTTGCCGATCCAGAAAATTGGCGGCGCGGGGGAAAAGCCAGACGCCGAGCGCCATGACGCTTACAATCGCAACGAGGATAATCAGCGGCAGAATATCGGGTCGTCGCCTGCGATCGTCCATTCACACCTCACTCCCGCGCGAAGCTGCCGGACTCAAGGCCCGCGCGGCCGCCACGACAGATCGTCGGACCACAGATAAATTGCGATTGCGGCCAGACACAGCACGACGCCGATCCAGAACGCCGGTGAATGGTGGATGCGCCGCCAGTCATGCGGGGCCGGGTGCTTTGCGCTCACGTGAAGATCTTACCTGCCGCCGTTCCCGTGCTCGTCGGCGAATTCGACGCCGGCCTGGGTCTCGGTGATTGCCTGCTGGATCAGGTTCATCGCCTTGACGCGGTGGCCGCCTTTGTCCGCAACGGCTTCACGCAAGGATCCGAGCGCTGAATATAGCGACGACAGCGCACGCTCCATATTGCCCTGATACGCTTCGGCGCTTGTGGAAGCGCCGAGAAGTCCGGCGGCCATCGCGCCGCCTGCGGCAAGAACGGCGAGGTCGCGCCGGCTGGGTTTTGTTTCAGTCATTGCGTGTCTCCCTGCATGAAAACAAAAAAATATCACGTTACATTATCTCATCCGTGGCATCAGGCAATGCGGCTCATCGCGTCAATCGCGGCGGGACTTTAGACTGCTGCTATCAGCGACAGTCGGGACAGGTGTCGCCGATCGAGCGCATGATCTCATCGAGGGCCTTCAAACGCTCGTCCTTGCTTGTGTTTCCAAAACGCTGTCTCGCTGCGGCGTCGCGCGCCCGGTCCCATGCGTGCGGGTCCGCCCGGTCTTTCATGTAGCCATGGTGTTCGCATTCAACGATTGCATGGGCCTCGAGAAGAACGCCGGTGGCGTAACTTTCGAGCGATTTGAATGACGGTTTAGGCATGGGAATCACCGGCATGGCTGCATCTGAGTCGTCCGCAACTATAGTTCGCTCTGGACGGCGGCGTCACAATTCTTCCACGCTGAAACCATGCGGCCGTCTCTGAAGGCCAAGTCAGGCGCATTAAGTAAGGAACATTCAAGCCAGGAACATTGGGGCTGTTCCTCATTGGACGAGGCTTTTTTGTGATCGCTGGAACCGCGGTGTTTTGTTTTTTATGCAGGAACTTCATTGCGCGCTCGTCATTGCCCCGTTGTTGCAAACAGAGGGAGATGAGAATGAAGAAGATTCTGCTCGCGGGTGCATGCGCACTCGCAATGACAACTTTCGCATCCGCGCAATCGAATATCGGCGGATCATCCGCGCAGACCGCGACGCCTAATTCCCAGGGCGGCACGACCGTCGGCGTCGATGCGACGAAGGATACATCGAATGCGGATCGCCGCACGGTTCCCGGCAACACGGCTGCCGGCGGCAGCAATCCAAGTGCGCCGAAATCGAACCAGCCCGGCGCCAGCAAGGCTGGCGGCGGCTAGTAAGTTTCGCTGCTGAAAAAAGCTGCGCCGTCCCTGACCGGGCGGCGCGGCCTTTTCGTCGCGAAATCCTTGTGAAGGAGCGCGAGCTTATCCGACCGGTTGGTCTATTTTAGATCGGTTGTCCGAACCTCATAGTGATCTCCGTCGATCAATCCAGGAACGATTGCGACCGTGACCGGTGTTTTGCTGGATCGAGTAAACACTTTCTGACCGTCATACGATCCTTGCAGCTTTGCGCCTCCGCAAAACAGGCCACACGACACATTGGCACCGGCCTTTAGGCCTCTTGTTGACGTTAAGGTAAGCTCGTTCGCCTGAATGGCTTTCTGACCGACAAATATGACGCGCCTCTGCTTCAGATGGCTCAAAATGAGCTTTTTGCATTTTGGGCCGATGCCGGCCAAAACATCGTCGGCGACATCATCATCAGCTTCAATGGCCTGGATTGGCGACATTGTGAGTGTTGCCGAGTCTTGATAATCGACGTTGCCGCCCCCGGAAACAACGGTCCACTTCAGCCCGTCTATGCCGACCGTTACTTTATAGGGGAGATTTAATGATAGTCCGGCCACCTGAGAGGTGGAAGTTGGCAGTGATTTAAGTGCTGCCGTTTCACGGAAGTCTTTTGTGCAGATTCTGGAAATAGCAATCGGATTTGTGAATTTTCTGGCCGATACGCTCCGGTAAATTCCCGGGGCGACGAAGCTCGAGTCCTGCGGGGTTACATAAAGAGAGTTTGGATACACTTCATCGAAGTTGCCAAGTGCACCAATGACACCTTGTGCAAATGTGCAATTTACCGAACCAAAGAAAGCCAAAGTCACTAAAAGAAAAATACGCATGGTTGCCCCCATGAAGTCCTGAAATGGACATCCCAGATTGAGGCGGTTTGAGTTTTCTGACAACGGGCCAGGTGGCCGAGAATCTATAATTTTTTATGACAGATACTGTGTGTTTGCGGTGCGGGTGCCAGTTTCCGGGTAATACGTGAACGACAGATGGTGGCGAAGTTCTTTTAGAGAAATGAGATCAGCCTCCGCTCGGTGCTGTCGTGCTCGCCTCAATGCGCTCCCGTTTCTTCTCGAATACGTATTTTCCGCAAGGTGCCCGCTTTTCGATGCTACAAAAGGGGTGCGGCCAGCCTTGGGGGAAGGCTGGCCGCGCGCGATCCGATCCGGGACGGGGAGGGGTGGGGAGTGACCGGGTCGCGTGTCTTGAATACCTTTTCTTCGAACGTGAAATTATTTGAGCGCGATCTGATCCGAAAACCGGTGCCCGCTTTTCGGGATCATGCTCATCGCGAGCTTGCGGTCGCAACCGCAGGCTTGGAGTCTCCAAGCGACACCCACACATTGGGATCGCTCTGCGACTGCCGCTTGACGAAGCGGTAGCCGGTGTCCGTCCAGACGACGACGTCCTCGTTCTGGTTGTCGAGGATGAACTCGCCCTTGTCGGATTTGACTGTCAGCACCGCATGGCCTTCGCCCTTCTTGTCGCGCACCACCGTGACCAGCAGCGCCTCGCGCGGCCATCCGGCGTCGATCAGCATCTTGCGCTTGAGCAGGACGTAATCCTCGCAGTCGCCATATCCGTCGGTCGGATAAGACCACTTTTCCACAACGCCCCAATGATCCATATCGGTCATCGGCTTGATGTTTTCATTCGCCCAGCGGTTGACCCGCAAGAGATCCTTCCAGGTCGCCTGCGTCATCACGATGTCGCGCGGCTGCGTTGCGCCGCCGCGGCAATCGCCGGGATTGTCGGTGCAGAATTCCACCCAGCCGATCGGCGAGCGCGTGGTGTCGCCGAGGCTGGCATACAGCACGCGCTGGTTCGAAGCCGCTGCCGGCATCGCATTGCTTGCGGCAATCGCCGCGGAGTTCATCCCCATCACAGTGACAATGATCGCCAGACTTGCTGCGCGAAGTTTTGCCGCCTTTTGCCCGTTGTTCGAAACCATTTTGGCCCCCGTTTCTTGTTGGGACCATGATTGGCACGCAGGCTTTGCGCGGCAGCTAAGTTGGATTCGTGCAATTGAACCAATTGAAATTCAAAACGGACGCTTTGGCGAAACGGATTTGAAACCAACGCGATTTCGAAATGGACACTTTCGAATTTGATTCAAATTTTATTGATTGCCGGCCAGCGTATTGAATTCGCTTGCGGTTCGATGTGAAGGTGCGAGGTGTTGCGCCCGCAACCGAAAGGCGAAACCAACGGGAAAGGATGGATGCGGCGGCCTCTTGTGAGGGATACCGCCTTGTTTGATCTGAAAAATCGTAAATCGCTAACCGCGCGTGTTTACCGGGCGGTGACGATAGTTTTGATCCGCAAAACCAGAAAAATGATTGGGAGGTACGTATGAAGTCGATTTTGCCGGGTTTCCTGACTGCACTTTGTCTTTTCATGGGTGGTTCGGCCCACTCTCAGACCCGCATCAATCCCACCGATCCGCAGCCAACCTGTGCGATGTGTCCCGGCACATACATTCCGGCGCAGGAAATCGATAACTATGCGAGGAAGGGGCTGGACGAGAAGTTGCTCGACCAGCAGGTGCGCGACGTCGATATCGGCAAGGCGCATATCGGGATCGGCAGGGTACACCGCGGCAAACTGGAAAAGCCCGCACCGAATTCGGTCGCGGAACATGACCAGATCAGCGAAGTCTATCACGTCCTTTCCGGCTCGGGGACGCTCGTGCTTGGTCCCGATATCGTCGACCGGCAAAGGCGTCCGGCGACCATGCGCACCGTGGTGGAATTCAATGGTCCAGGTAATAACGGCTCGGAGGTTCGCGATGGTATCGCTTATGAACTCAAGGAAGGCGACGTCGTTGTGATTCCCGCCGGCACCGGCCACTGGTTCACCAAGATCGATGACCACATCGATTACATCATGATCCGCATCGACCCGGACAAAGTGACGCCGCTCAAAAGTGGGGCGCAATCGGCGGAATACCTGTCCAAACCCGCGCCAAAAGGAGATTAGGTTTCGGGCCTTACCGCGCGGTGACGTTGTCCTCGACAGTCTCGGTGGACTGCGGGTGAGCGAACTCGATCGCAAAACCCTCTTCGAGATGACGGACCACCCGCGCGGCCACCTTGCCGAGAACGACCTGCTCGCCGAGCGGAGGCTTCATTTCGGCGGAAACAGCCGCCCCCGACAGCGACAGGTCGATGATGCGGCATGGCATCTCGCGGCCGTTATCCAGCCGCAGCCACGACATCGGATTGCGCGGCACGATACGGTCGTGGCGGCGATCTTCCGGCAGGTTCAGGATTTCACGGTTGGCAAGCCAGGTGAGCTGGGCTGCGAGCTTCTCGCGCTTGCGCGGCGTCGCGCCGACCGTCATGGCGAAACCGTTGTCGAGCAGCCGGGTGATCTTGCCCTCGACGCGGCCGATATGGTCGAGATAGGCCACGACCCGTTCGCCGACATTGCCGATACCGGGCGCCAGCATCGCAAGACCGCCGGGCGACATATTGATCACCTGGCAGGGAAATTCGCGCCGGTCGGACAGCATGTAGCGCCCGAGCAGGTGAACCTTCACGCGCTGAAAGCGTCTGCGCTCCTGCGCCGCCGGGTCATGAACTGGATTTCTTTGGAGCAGCGCCATCTCGCCCCGATCAACAAGGATTTGTCGGTATCGGCGACCATAGGGGCGACAGGGTTAACGCTGCGTTAGCGAACGCCTGGAGGCGGCATTGCGCTCAGCGCAGCCCTTCATAGACGGTGAGGCCGCGCACGATCGTCCATTTGCGCAGTGCGCGGGGGCCGCGCGTTCGCTCATGTCCGATATGACGCCATGATGTCAGTGTCAGGCCGCTTAACGTGCCGCGATGGTCCTCGAAAGGCGCGAGCAGACCGGTAAGACTGAGCGGTGTATGGGCGCGATTGCTGAAGGGCAGCAGCAGCAATTCGAGATGCGCGATCTCCCCGCTGGCCGTGGTTGCGTTGACGCCCGCGATGGTCGCGAGCGTTTCCTCCGCGACGATGCCCAGAATGTCCTCGATCTCGCGGCGGCTGTCGCCGGAAAACAGCGAGGTGAAATCGCGCCCTTTCATGTCGCCGCCGAGCAGGGCGCAGGTGCGTGTTCCCGCGACGCGGAACGGATAACCGTCGGGCTCGTAGGACAGCACGAAAATATCGCCGAGCAGATGCCGCACCGCTTCGGGTGCGAGGCTGGAGCGGTCGGGCGCAGCTTCATCCGCGCGCGCGCTATCCCAATAGGCGAAGAATTCCCGGTTCGACGGATGCTTCATACGCTGATCCCTGACCGCCGCGGGCCTTTGCGAGACAGTTTTGTCCCGCTTTCAGCCAAATGCGGTCCCCTTTCTGGTTGTGCGTGAGAGAGGGTGCAGCGTCCATGCCGTTGTGGGATTTCCGGCCTTCAGGCCACGGGTTTGTCGCGTTAAGGTTATTTTAACTATGACGTTGCGCGAACCCGTATGTCGGGTAGTGTCCGGCTACTCCAGATCGCGGACTTTTCTCCAGGAAGATCGCGATGCAAGGTTGAAGTGGACGATCAAGGCAATCTGCGGGCGTGTTGCAAGTCGAACGGCAGCACGCGCGACATGTCGAACAGGTGGCGAAAACAGTTTGGCCGGGCACGGGGAGGGGTGGGATTTTCCCCGCGTGAACAGGCCGATCGGGTGAAAGGGAGGACTTTGTCCTCCCTTTTTCGTTTCAGCGGCGGCTGTTCCAACAGTGGCTAGTGTGGTGGTTCGCGGTCCGCTTTATGTCGCCGCGCTATCTGTTGCGCACTCGCGAACCAAAACCACACTGGAATCATAAAGTTGCTGGTGTCCCTTTGATTCCGGAGTTCGTATCAGGGTACGCCGCGGAATCCTGCGAACTTCGGAATCGGGACACGAGAAGCTTGCACCGCAGCAGAAAACCCGTATCTGGATCAACGTAGCCTGCATGACGCCATCCAGTGGAGTGGATTTGTAGGCGGTGATTGGAATCCGCCCGTTGGATGCTCCCTTGAACGCTCTCCTCGACGAAGCGCCTCAGCGCCCGCGTGAACCTGTGCTCATGCTGCCGGGGGCAATGACGGCTCTCCTGGTGGTGCTGTTCGGGATTCACGGCATTCGGGCGTTCCTGCCGGCCGATATCGATCAGGGGGTGCTCTGGACGTTCGGTTTCGTGCCGGCGCGCTACTCCAGCAGCATTGTGTCGGTCGTGTTTCCCGGCGGCATCGGCGCGGACATCTGGACCTTCCTGACTTATTCGCTATTGCATGCGGATATCGCTCATATTGGTTTCAACGTGCTGTGGCTGCTGCCGTTCGGCAGCGCGCTGGCGCGGCGTTTCGGTCCCACGCGGTTCTTCGTTTTTCTGGCGCTGACCGCGATCGCGGGCGCATTCGCGCATCTGCTCACCCATCCGCATGAAGTGGCGCCGATGATCGGCGCGTCGGCGGCGGTGTCCGGCGCGATGGCGGCATCGATCCGCTTCGCGTTTCAGCGCGGCAGCTTCCTGTCGTTGCGGCGCGGCGACGCCGATGCGGCGTCTCGCATCCCGGCCCTGCCGCTGCTGCGCGCGCTGCGAAACGGACGTGTGCTGACCTTCCTCGCCATCTGGTTCGGGCTGAATATTGTGACGGGCATCGGTGCGATCGGGGTCGGTTCGAACGTGCAAAGCATTGCCTGGCAAGCCCATATCGGCGGCTTCATCGCCGGCCTGCTGTTGTTTTCGCTGTTCGACCCGGTGCCGCAGGCCATCCATCAGGACAACGAAATTCAGTCCTGAGCGCCTGATACCTGAACGCCTGATAGCGGTCCGGTTCTAATCCACGAGCCGGCGCTTGCGGGTGCAGCGCATTTGATCCATCATCCTTTATCTCCACGATCTGGAATACGCGCGAAACAAATTCGACGCTGAATAGTTTTTCTATCCAATGAATGACCGCGCCGGTCGAGACGCGGTCGCTTTCGGGAGACGGCCATGACAGTGCAGGCAATTCTTGATTCCAAGGGACACGACATCCTCAGCGTGCCAGCGGACGCGACGCTGAAGGACGCCGTCAAGATTCTCAGCGAACGCAGGATCGGCGCGGTGCTGGTCATGAAAAGCGGACGCATCGAAGGCATCTTGTCGGAACGCGACATCGTGCGGGTGCTCGGCCAGCGCGGCGCCGCGGTGCTGGATGAGCCGGTGAGCGAGACGATGACGCGCAAGGTCGTCACCTGCCGGCAGGCCGACACTGCCGCCGCGATCATGGAAAAGATGACGACCGGAAAATTCCGTCATTTGCCGGTTGTTGAGAACGACAAGGTGGTCGGGCTGATCTCGATCGGGGACATCGTGAAGTTTCGCGTGCGCGAATACGAGCATGAGCAGGAAGCCCTGCGCGAATACATCAAGACGGCCTGAACCTGCGGATTTACGGCGCGATGCCGTGATTGGTGCTCGGCGGTTGCGTGACCGTCGGATCAAGGACGCTCAGCACCTCTTGAATCGATTCGATGCTGCGCTCGGCTGCGCGCGCGCCGTGGCTGATGCATTCGTCCGCGCGATGGAAATCGAACCAGCCGACACGCCCAACGCACGGCGAGATCAGAATGTCAGGCGGATCGCCGGCAAGCCGCGCGCGGGTGATGCGATCCTGCATGATGTTGAAGGCTTCCACCATCACGGTGGAAATGCCGGGACGTCCGGCAACGCCGAAGAATTCGCGCTTCACGGTTTTCTCGGCGGAGAAGAACTTGCCGAGACCCCGCTTTTCGACGACCGGAGCGGCGACAGTTTCGCTGTCCTCGTCCGTGCCGTGGGCGGCGATAATGGTGCCGTGCCCCGGGACGTCGGTGGAAACGTTGCAGGCGATGACGATTTCCGCGCCGAGCGCGCGCGCCGCCGAGACGGGCACCGGATTGACCAGCGCGCCATCCACCAGCCAGCGATTGCCGACCAGCACCGGCGCGAAAATGCCGGGAAGCGCATAGGATGCGCGCATCGCATCGACGAGGCGGCCATGCGTCATCCAGATTTCATGGCCGGTTTTCACCTCGGTGCCCACGGCGGCGAATTTCAACGGCAGGGTTTCGATCCTGGTATTGCCGAAGGTGGCGTTGAGCTGGGAGGCGAGCTTGTCGCCGCCGATCAGACCCGAGCCGTTGAGCTGGATATCGAGATAGCCGAACACGTTTTTCGGCAGCAGCCCGCGCGCCCAGGCTTCAAAGGTGTCCAGATGCCCCGCGGCGAAGGAGCCGCCGACCACCGCGCCGATCGAGGTGCCGACCACGATATCCGGCACGATGCCATTGGCGACGAGGGTGCGCACGATACCGATATGCGCGAATCCCCGCGCCGCGCCGCCGCCGAGCGCAAGGCCTATTTTCGGCCGGCGGACAACCTGCGTCTCAGCTTTATCGGCGCCGTTGCTCCGGTTGAGGCCCAGTCCGATCAAGTTCTCGAGCAAAAGCCGGTCTCCTGTGGGTGAATCGCAGCACTAATAAGCAAATGTGACTGGAGCGCGACCCCATCGACAGCCGCCGGGTATGACGCAACCATCAACGCTCTCAGTTCCAATATGCATGGAAGGTCCTTAACAACGGCCGCCTAGGCTTGAATTTGCCGCCTTTTCGGTCAAAAACGCACATATGGTTCGTCCCGGAAATGACAATGCGGCGTTGAGGCGTATCGCCCATTTTGTGTGTGCCTTCACGCTGTTGTGGCTCGCCGGGCCGCTGACGCCGCAAAGCGCGTTCGCGCAGTTCTTCACCGACCGGCCCCCGCCGGTTCCTCCCGCTTCTGTACCTGAAGCCATAGCTCCCTCCGGTCCCGCCATCAGCCTCGCGCCGTCCGGCGGCGGCGCATCCATTACCGCTCCCGGTTTGCCTCCGACCCTGACCCAGCCGCCGGTCGCTGCCGTGCCGCCGCCCGCGGCGCCAGGTCAAGGCACGCTCACATTGTCGGCGCGCTATGGCAAGGACATGCCGCCGGTGACCAGCGGTCTGATCTGGCGCGTTTATTCCGCTCAGCCCGGCGCCAACGGGCAGTTCCAATTGGTGCGCGAGGATCGCGGCGCGTCGCCCAGCATCGCGCTGCCGCCGGGCGGTTATGTCGTCCATGTCGCGCTCGGCCTCGTCGGCGGCGTTCGCGCGGTGACAATGCGCACGGAGAATGTGCGCGAGAGTTTCGATCTGCCCGCCGGCGGACTTCGCATCGAGGGCCGTGTCGGCACGTCGAAAATCCCGCAGGGCCAGATCACCTTTTCGATCTATAAAGGCAGCCAGTTCGAAATCGGCGAGCGCACTCCGCTGGCGCAGAACGTCGCGGCGGGCGACGTGATGCTGGTGCCGGAGGGAACCTATTATCTCGTCTCCAATTACGGCGACGCCAATTCGGTGGTGCGCTCCGATATCCGCGTACAGGCCAGCAAGCTCACCGATGTGGTCGTCACCCATCGCGCCGCGGTCATCACGCTCAAGCTGGTCGGCGATCGCGGCGGCGAGGCGCTCGCCAACACGGCGTGGTCGGTGATCACGCCGGCTGGCGACGTCATCAAGGAATCGATCGGCGCGTTTCCGCGCGTGGTCCTGTCCGAAGGTGAATATCGCGCCATCGCCAAGAACGAGGGCAAGGTGTTCGAGCGTCCGTTCAATGTCACCAACGGTGTCGACGGCGAAGTGGAAGTCATCGCGCGCTAGTTGGGCGTTATGTTTTAACGGAAACCCGTCATGGCCGGGCTTGACCCTGCCATCCACATCTTTTTCACGAAAATATCGCAAGACGTGGATGCCTGCGCCAAGCGCGGGCATGCCGGCCGAGAGTATCAACACATGATCCGATTGCGTCTCATCGGATCATGTTCTGGTGCGGCGGTTCGCGTCTGTGGATTAGATGCAAGTCGCTCTCAAAAGCGAACATAGTATTTGCCGAGCGCGCCGCCTTCCTTTATCTGCGGGACCACTTGCTCCCTTGGATATCGTGATGGACAGGGTCCTCAAACTGGCGCTCGGCAGTATCGGCGTCGGCATTGTCGTTCTCGGGCTGAAATACCTCGCCTGGCAGGTGACGGGCAGTCTTGCGCTGTATTCGGATGCGCTGGAAAGCATCATCAATGTCGCGACCGCGGTGGCGGCGTTTTTTGCCGTGCGCGTCAGCGCCGCGCCGCCGGACGCGGGCCATCCTTACGGTCATCACAAGGCCGAATATCTGTCGGCGGTTCTGGAAGGCGTGCTGATCGTGGTGGCCGCGCTCGTCATTCTGCGCGAATCCTATCACGGTTTTCTCAACCCGACGCCGCTCGATGCGCCGGTCAAGGGTCTGCTCATCAACGGCGCGGCAAGCCTCATCAATGCGGCGTGGTGCTGGGTGCTGTTTCGCTATGGCAAACTCTGGAAATCGCCGGCGCTACTCGCCGATGGTCGGCATCTGTGGACAGATGTCGTCACCTCCGGCGGTGTCATCGCTGGTGTGGCGGTGGTCGCATGGAGCGGATGGCTGCAATTCGATGCCATCATCGCGGCGCTGATCGCAGTGAACATCCTGTGGTCGGGCTGGAAACTGATGCGCGAATCCATCGGCGGCCTGATGGACGAGGCCGCGCCCGCCGAAACGCTGGCGAAGGTGCGCCAGCTGATTTCCACGCATGCGGACGGCGCGCTCGAAGCGCATGATTTGCGCACTCGCCACGCCGGGCGCGCGACCTTCATCGAATTTCATCTTGTGGTACCCGGCACCATGACGGTCTCGGAATCGCATGCGGTGTGCGATCAGATCGAAGCCGCGCTGCATAAGAGCATCGCGGATGCGACCGTGACCATTCATGTCGAGCCGGAAGAAAAGGCAAAACATCCCGGCGGCGTACCGGTTGTGTAATTTCAAACACGGAAAAAATAAAACCGCAGCAAATCTGTCATGGTCTCTAACGCGAACTAACCATCCCATGACTTAGATCGGTCATCATGCGCATGAACAAGCGCGCGACGACGGATCTTTACGCAGCCTTAAGCGAATATGAATTGGATGCCACGCAACAGGAATTTATCTTTGTTGCGTGGGAGTTTGTCGTGGTCGCCGATGCTCTGTCTCGAAATCATTCCGGCCTCGACCTCTTCAGCGACATTTCCATCCTCCAGCGTAAATGGCGCGCGGCGCAAAAGCCCGGACAGCGTCTGCCATTTTTCGAAGATGTGATGCTCGGCAGCCTCGGCCGGCTTTCCGACAACATCATGCTGCTGCGCCGTCACGACTCAGGTCTCGAAGCCACCCGCGCCGGGCGCGAGGTGGAGGCGTGGCTCGATGCGGAAATATGGGACACGCCGGTCTCGGGACTGGCTCCCGATTGCGCCTTGTCGCTGGAAGAAGCCACTGCCAGCGCGCACAGCAACGGCAAGCCTTATCGCGCGACGGTTCATTGCGTGCGTCACGGTAACGTGCAGGCTTATGACATTCTGGCGCTGCCGCTCGCGTCGCGCTGGGGCGACGACATGACCAGCGTTTATGTTCATGTGAGCGGTGAGCAATATGATCTGCTCGAAGCCGTCGTCAGCGCGACTGACGATGGCATTCTGTCGCTAACGGCGATTCGCGATGCCGATGGCCGGCCGGTCGATTTCCAGATCGTTCATCTCAATCAGGCGACGGCGCGCCTGCTCAAGCGGCCGCCGGACGAACTGCGCTGGCGGCGGCTGAGCGTCGGATCTCATGCGCTTGCTACAGCGCCGGTGATTGCGCGCCTGCTCGACGTGGTGTGCGGTAGCGCAAGCGATCAGTTCGAGATCGGTGACGAGACCGCCACCCTGAAAGTGAGCGCGGCGGCGACCGACGACTTGCTCGCGCTGACGCTGACCGACATCACCGATCTGAAGCGGCGCGAGCAATCATTCCGCCTGCTGTTCGACTCCAATCCGATGCCGATGTGGGTGTTCGACGCGCACACCAAGGAGTTTCTCGGCGTTAACGATACCGCCATCGATCACTATGGATATGACCGCGCGACTTTCCTGACCATGAAACTGCCCGACATCTGGCCGGAAGACGAGCGCGAAGCGCACGCCCTTGCTCTCGACCGGATTGGCGAGGTCTATCAGTCATCGCAGAACTGGCGTCATCTGAAGGCCGATGGCAGCGAGATCGAGGTTCTGGTGTTCGGCAGGCGCGTGGCGTTCTACGGCCGCGACGGGTTTCTGGTTTGCTCGGTGGACATCACCGAACGCAGGCGCGCGGAGGCCCGCGTCGCCTACATGGCGCATCACGATGCGCTGACCGGGCTGCCCAACCGCGTCAAATTTCAGGATCATCTGCGCCGCAGCCTTGAACGCAACGCCTATGCGGACAAGCCGGTCGCGGTTTTGTGCATCGATCTTGATCTGTTCAAGAACGTCAACGACTCCTTCGGCCATCCGACAGGCGACCGCCTGTTGCGCAGCGTCTCTGAACGCCTTGGCGCGAACCTGCCACCGAACGCCTTGGTCGCACGGCTCGGCGGTGACGAGTTCGCGATGGTGATGGAAACCGATGCATCGCCCAACGAACTTAGCGGCCATGCGTCCCGGTTGATCGAAACCCTCAGCGCGCCGTATGACATCGAGGATCTTCAACTCGTGATCGGCGCCAGCATCGGCATCGCGATCTCGCCGGGCGACGGCGAGACCGGCGAGGATTTGCTTCGCAACGCCGACATGGCGCTGTATCGCGCCAAGGCGGAAGGCGGCGGGGTTCATCATTTCTTCGAGAAGGAAATGGACCGGCAAGCGCAAAAACGCCGCGATATGGAATTCGATCTGCGCCGCGCTCTCGCCAGCGGCGAGTTCGAGCTGCATTACCAGCCGCTGGTCGATCTGGCGCAGGACCGTATCGTCGCCTTTGAATCGCTGCTGCGCTGGAAGCATCCGCAGAAGGGAATGATCTCGCCCGCCGATTTCATTCCGATCGCCGAGGATATCGGCTTGATCGTGCCGCTCGGCGAATGGGTGCTGCGCGAGGCCTGCATGCAGGCAGCAAAATGGCCCTCCGACATCCGCGTGGCGGTGAACCTGTCGCCGGTGCAATTCCGCAGCCGCAATCTCGTGCTGTTGGTGATCGCGGCGCTGGGGCAGTCTGGCCTGTCTGCGTCGCGGCTGGAGCTTGAAATCACCGAGTCGCTGTTTCTTGCCGACACCGAGGCCAATATCTCGATGCTGCATCAACTGCGCGAGCTTGGCGTGCGCATCTCGATGGACGATTTCGGCACCGGCTATTCCAGCCTCAACTATCTGCGTAGCTTCCCGTTCGACAAGATCAAGATCGACCGATCATTCGTGCGGGACTTGGGTGATCGCCCCGACAGCGTCGCCATCGTGCGTGCGATCTCGGGGCTTGGCCGAAGCCTGAATATCTCGACCACGGCCGAGGGCGTCGAGACCATGGATCAGCTCGATTGGCTGCGGCTTGAAGGCTGCACCGAGGTGCAGGGCTTCCTGTTCAGCGCCGCGCGGCCCGCGTCCGAGGTGGCCGCGCTGCTCAGTAAATTCGGCGCGCATGCCTCGCAGGCGGCCTGAGCTTCATCCTGAAGAGCACGCGTTTGCGCGCTCCAAGAAAGAACCGCTGACCTGATTGACATTCGATGCTGTCCCCGCGAAGGCGGGGACGGCGTCATGATCGTAATTATGACGGTGGATTATCTAAAACCGCGTCACGATCTCGCTGAGGGCCGGGCGAGGGCGGTCTTCAATCGTCTTGGTCGGCCGGCCGATATGAATGAAGCCTGCGATTTTCTCATTGGGCGCGAGACCGAGCGCATTGAGCACATCGCGGTCGAACGCAACCCATCCCGTCAGCCAGTCCGCGACATAGCCGAGCGCATTGGCGGCGTGAACGATGTTCATGGCGCTCGCACCCGCTGACAGTTCCTGCTCCCACGCGGGGACCTTGAAATGCTCGACAGTCTTGCTGACCACGCCGATCACCAAGGGCGCGTCGGTAAATTTCCTGCGTTCCTTGTCGATCTGGTCCGGCGTCGCGGTGACATTCTTCAGGCGGAAAATGCGTGCGAAGATTTCGCCCGCCTTTTCGCGGCCCGCGCCCTCGAACACGATGAAGCGCCACGGCGCGATCTTGCCATGATCGGGAACACGCGATCCAATGGTGAGAATTGTGTCGAGCTCGGTAGGCGAGGGACCGGGACCGGTCATCTCGTTCGGCTTGAGGGAGCGGCGTGTTTTCAGAAGTTCGATGGCGTCAGGCATGTCAAATCCGGATGTGAGCATTGTTGTTATGGCACATAGCGCTTCATGTGCTCAAATAACAGGCCGCCGGCTTTATAAAGTCTTTAATCGGCACCGCGCGTCTTGATACACATCAATTGGTCTTTGTGTGGGCTTGATGCGCTGCGAAGCGTTCCCAAATCACGTGTGCCGATCCGCGCATGCCGCGATCCGGCGAACAATTTGAAGGAATACAATATGTCCACAGTCAGCGCGACAAAATCAGGCACATTCAAGATTGGCGGCGACATCGAGGTCAACCGTCTCGGATTCGGCGCCATGCGCATCACCGGCCCCGGCATCTGGGGCGAACCGGCGGACCGTGCGGAAGCACTGCGAACCTTGCGGCGTCTGCCGGAAGTGGGCGTCAATTTCATCGACACCGCTGATTCCTACGGTCCTGATGTCTCCGAGGAGTTGATCCACGAGGCGCTCGCGCCCTACAAGAATCTTCTCGTCGCCACCAAGGCCGGCCTGACACGCACGGCTCCCGATGTGTGGACGCAGCTCGGCCGTCCCGATTATTTGATCCAGCAGGCTCACAAGAGCCGCCGCCGTCTTGGCGTGAAGCAGATCGGTCTTTGGCAATTGCATCGCATCGATTCGAAAGTGCCGCAGGACGAACAGTTCGGCGCGATCAAGCAGCTTTTGAATGACGGCGTGATCGCTCACGCGGGCCTCAGCGAAGTGTCGGTCGCCGACATCGAGGCGGCCTCGAAAGTATTCAAGGTCGCGACCGTGCAGAACCGCTACAACCTCGTCGATCGCGGCAGCGAAGATGTGCTGGATTATTGCGAGAAGCACGGCATCGGATTTATCCCATGGTATCCGCTCGCCGCAGGTGATCTCGCCAAGCCCGGCTCGCTGATCGACACCATCGCCAAGCGCCATAAAGCCGCGCCGAGCCAGATCGCGCTGGCATGGGTGCTCAGGCGCAGCAAGGTGATGCTGCCGATTCCCGGCACCTCCAAGGTCAAGAATCTCGAGGAGAACGTCGCGGCGGCGGACATCGTGTTGAGCGAAGAGGAATTCACGTCGCTCGATCGTGAAGGCAAGGCTGCTCTCGCGAAGGCGGCTTAAAAAGGGATGGGTGTCCGGGTGTCCCGGGCGCGATGCAGCGTGTAGCGCTGCGTCGCAGAACCGGGACCGCCACGATCATCGACTCTGGAAAGGCCCCGGCTCAGCGGAGCGGCATTTCATGCCGCGCCGCGTCCGGGGCGCACTGAGGCGGCGCCCTTTGTCCGCTTCACATCCGGCGGTGTTGCCTCATCGGTGAGCGCTTTCAGCGCGTCGTCGAGCGGCAATACCGTCTGGCCTTCGCTGCCGAGACGGCGGATGGAGACCGAGCGGCTTTCCGCTTCCTTCTTGCCGACCACGAGCAAAGCGGGGACCTTCGCCAGAGAGTGCTCGCGCACCTTGTAGTTGATCTTCTCGTTGCGAAGGTCGATTTCGGTCCGCAATCCCGCTTTACGGCACGCCGCCAGAACCTCGCGCGCGTAATCGTCGCCATCGGACGTGATGGTGGTGACAACGGCCTGCACCGGCGCGAGCCAGAGTGGGAAGTGACCGGCGAAATGCTCGATCAGGATTCCCGTGAATCGCTCCAGCGATCCGCAGATCGCGCGGTGCACCATCACCGGCGTGACCTTGTTGGAATGCTCGTCGATGTAGAACGCGCCGAAACGCTCGGGCAGGTTGAAGTCGACCTGCGTGGTGCCGCACTGCCATTCGCGGCCGATGGCGTCGCGCAGCACATATTCGAATTTCGGCCCGTAGAACGCGCCTTCACCCGGATTGATCTCGGTGCGGATGCGGTTGCCCGCCTTCGCCGCGATCTGCTCCAGCACCTTGCCCATCACGCTTTCG
>DASWQB010000537.1:0-3540 GCA_036398335.1 Afipia sp.
TGGTGCGGACGTTCACCGTGATGCCGAGCCTCTCCAGCGATGGCTTGTAGAACAACATCACACGCTCGAAATTCGGATCGTAAGTCAGAAGCTCCATCTCGAACGGCGCGCCGGTCCTGGCGTCGACCAGCTTGCGGTCGCGGATCTCATATCCGGCCTCTTTCAAGAGCCGCAGCGCCTCGCGCAGATTGTCGCGCACAGCTTCCGGGCTGCCGCCCTTCGGATTGAAATAGGCCGTGGTGAAAACCTCGGGCGGCACCTGATCGCGCACCGTCTGCAGGATTTCCAGTTCCGTGCCTTGCGGCAGGCCGGAGGATGCCAGTTCGGTGCCGGAAAAATAACTGGCGATGCGCTCATACTGCCCGAAGAAAAGCTGCTTGTTCATTTCCTCGAAATCGAAGGCAAAGTTCAATGCACGGCGCACCCGCGCATCCTTGAACTTGTCGCGCCGCGTATTGAGCGCGAAGCCCTGCATGATGCCGGACGAGCGGTTCGGGAATTCCTCCTTGATGACACGCCCATCAGCCACGGCGGGGAAATCATAGGCCGTCGCCCAGTTCTTGGCGCTGTTCTCGATGCGCCAGTCGAGCTGGTCACCCTTGAAGGCTTCGAGTGCAACAGTGCCGTCTCGGAAATACTCGTAACGGATCTCGTCAAAATTGTTCGAGCCGACATTCACGTTCAGGTCGCGGCCCCAATAATCCTTCACGCGCTCCAGCGTCACCGTGCGGCCCGGCACGAAGTCCTTGATCTTGTAAGGCCCGCTGCCGAGCGGCGGCTCAAGCGTGGTCGCGGAAATGTCACGTTTGATTCCTGAAGCATTCGTGGCTTCCCACCAATGTTTCGGAAGCACATTGAGCTGGCCGACGATCTGCGGCAATTCGCGATTGCCCGGCGCGTCGAACGTGAACTTCAAGTCACGCTCTCCCACCTTCTCGGCCTTGACGACATGGCGGTAATACGCCGAATACATCGGATGATATGTCTTGTACGCATCGAGCGAGAAGATGACGTCTTCCGGCGTCACTGGCTTGCCATCATGCCATTTGGCATTCGCGCGCAGGCGGTAAATCACATAAGAAAAATCGGCGGGATGACTCATCGCTTCGGCGAGCAATCCATATTGCGTGGACACCTCGTCGAGCGCGGATGTCGTCAGGGATTCGTAAAGTTCGGCGACCGGACCGAGCGAGCCCTTCACGCCCGCGACCACCGGATTGAAACTGTCAAAAGTACCGGTCGCACCGAGCCGAACCTGACCCGCCTTCGGCGCATCCGGATTGACGTAATCGAAGTGCCTGAAGCCGGCGGGATATTTCACGTCGCCGAACAGCGACAGGCCGTGCAACCACGTCGCGGTGCCCTGCGCATGCGCCGGGGCGGTCCCGATCGCGCTTTTGAACATCGGAGCGGCAGCAACAAAAGCGCAGCCCTGGAGGAGATGCCGGCGGGAAATATTCAAACTCAAATGTCCTGTGGCTGCTGAAATCGTCAGACCCGGCGGGGCCGCCAAAGCCAAGTTCATCACGGATTATGTCGGTTTTGGGATACGATACCAGAGCGTTGAACGCGATGAAAATGCCGTTGTTTGCGGCGAAACGTCCGCAAAAGCCGCATCCGAAAGGCTTTGGACGCCTCTCAGCAAAACGGCCGGATTTAATCCGGCCGTTTCATTACGAATGTTTAAGCACAAAATCAGTTCGCGGCGGCTTTGGGCAGCGGCACCGGATGCTCCGACAGCGAACGCAGATAGGCGATCACGTCGGCGCGCTCGCTATCCTTGCTGATGCCCGCAAAGCCCATCGCCGTGCCCGGAACAAAGCCTTTCGGATTGGCGATGAACGCATTCAAATCCGCGAAGGTCCACTTGCCGGTCTTGGCCTTCATGGCCGCCGAGAAGTTGAAACCACGGCCTTCGCCGCGCGGTTCATCGACGACGTCATACAGGTTCGGACCGACCTTGTTCGGACCGCCCTTCTCAAAGGTGTGGCAGGCCGCGCACTTCTTGGCGGCAGCAGCGCCCTTCTCCACCGACGCGCTGGCCAGCAGCGTTTCGATCGGAGCGGAAGGAGCCGCCGCAGCCTCAGCACCGCCGGCTGCGCCTCCGTCTTCCTTCACCGCGATATCAAAGCCCGGCTTTTCAAGCTTGCCCGGCGTAAAAATCGCACCCGCGGCAATGCTGGTGACCATCAGGAAAAGGCATGTGCCGAGCACCGCGCCCATGATCTTGTTGAGTTCGAAGGAGTCCATTGTCGGTCAGGCCCCAAGGCAAATTTAACGGCGGGTTTAGCCGAATAATTACGATTCCGGGTCTGTTCCGGCTCTTTGACGGAGCCAAAACCACCGTGAAAACCCTGCGTGCGCCGCCGCATGGCTTCGGTCGAGGGAATAACGGTTTGCCCGCCTTCTTGCAACCCGTATAAATGTGCGGCCAACCAAAACAGCCTGCATTTCCTCATCAATTCTGCTCACGCGCACCCCGGTCCGATGTCTGGAAACAACACTCTAATTCTGATTCCGGCCCGGATGGCGGCGACCCGCCTGCCCGGCAAACCGCTGCTCGATATCGGCGGCAAACCGATGATCGCCCATGTGGTGGCGCGGGCGATGGCGGCGGAGGCCGGACGCGCGGTTGTGGCGACGGATTCGCAGGAGATCGCCGCCGCCGTGATGGCCCATGGCGGGGACGTGGTGATGACCCGCGCCGATCATCCCTCGGGTTCGGATCGCATTCACGAGGCGCTGGAAAAGCTCGACAATGCGGGCAATATCGACACCGTCATCAATCTGCAGGGCGACCTGCCGACCATTGCGCCGGGTGATATCCGGGCCGTGCTGACACCGCTGGAGGACGCGGCGGTGGACATCGCCACCCTCGCGGCGGTCATCCGCAGGAACGAAGAGCACACCAATCCGAATGTGGTGAAGATCGTCGGCTCCCCCATCGGGCCAGAGCGCCTGCGCGCGCTTTATTTCACCCGCGCCACCGCCCCTTACGGGGATGGCCCGCGCTATCATCACATCGGAATCTATGCGTATCGCCGCGCCGCGCTGAAACGTTTCGTCGCGCTGCCGCCCTCGCCGCTGGAAATGCGCGAGAAGCTCGAACAGCTTCGCGCGCTGGAAGCCGGCATGCGGATCGACGTCGCGGTTGTTGACACCGTTCCGCTCGGGGTCGATACGCCGCATGACCTTGAAGCCGCGCGAGAGGCGCTGGCCGGACAAACCGCATGACAAAGAAGCAGACCATCGCGTTTCAGGGCGAGCCCGGAGCGAATTCGCACATCGCCCTCACCGAGGCCTATCCGGGCGCGAAGCCGCTGCCGTGCGATACGTTCGAGGACGCGCTTGCCGCGATCAGCTCGGGCGAAGCCGATCTCGGCATGATCCCGATCGAGAATTCGGTCGCCGGCCGGGTCGCCGATATCCATCATCTCCTGCCGCAATCCGGCCTGTTCATCGTCGGCGAATGGTTTTTGCCGATCCATCACCAGTTGATGGCGCCGCGCGGCGCCAAACTGGCCGACATCAAGACCGTGG